>NZ_FXTM01000010.1 GCF_900182585.1 Balnearium lithotrophicum
ATCTGAGGTTGTCTTACTCTGTGAGGTCTTTTGTTTCTGTCTTTGAGGCCTTCTAAACCGTACTTTTTGTATCTATTTTTCCATTTGTAGAAGGTGGTTGGACTTATTCCGAAGTATCTGCAGGTTAGTCTTGCATTTTGGTGTTTTTCGTAGTGTTGAATCCATTTAAGTCTTTTTCTCACGTTTGGGTCTTTTGTTAGGTCGAGTTTGGTTTTGATTTTCGTTCCTCTTTTGATTGTTTTTTTGAAGGGTGTATTTGATATGTGCAGGGATGCACCTTTGAATTTCTTTAATTGTTTCATTGGTGGACACCTCCTTTTGTTGGAGTTCAAATCTTATTTTAGGGTGTCCACCTTCTTTCTGAACTTCAACATCCTATTTCTGGTTTAAGAAGAATTTTTTCGATAAAAACTTTTTTTGAAACAGTGAAAAATACATTGAAACTTTCTATTGCTATACTGGTAGGTTATTTTGTTTCCAAGTACATACTTAAAGATTTTTATTCCTTTTCCTTCATGTCTTTAAATAACCAGATAGAATTCCTAGTAAAAGGATTAATTCTTTTATTTTTTTCGTTTGGTTTATTATCAATTCCAATAGCAGGAGCTGATTTTCTATTTAGAAAGTGGGAATATGAAGAGAACCTAAAAATGTCTAAGGAAGAGATAAAGGAGGAGAGAAAACAGTATGAAGGACATCCCATAGTGAAATCTGCTATCAGGAAAAGGCAGAGAGAAATTGCCATGAAAAGAATGATGGCTGAAGTTCCCAAGGCAGACGTTGTTATTACAAACCCAACCCACTATGCTGTAGCCTTAAAGTATAAAAGGGGAAGGGATAGAGCTCCAAAAGTTATAGCAAAGGGGGTTGATTCTATAGCTCTAAAAATAAAGGAAATTGCAGTAGAAAACGGAATATTTATCGAGGAGAACCCTGAACTTGCCAGAACTCTCTACTACTCTTGTGATATTGGAGACTATATCCCTGAAGAACTATACAGAGTTGTAGCTAAAATCCTCGCTAAGGTTTATCGTTCAAAGAAAATTTTCTAATATTTGTAAGTATTTGAACAATTTTATCTACAACTTTTGGGTCTACATAGTTTAAAATTTCCCCTGCTTTTCTCGTTTTCATGTTGTACAAAATGTAAGCTGCCTCTGTTGGGTCAGTAAAGGCAGAGAGTTTTTGCCCTGCCAATTCAGGGTCCATTTTAGAAAATATCTCCGCTAGTTTTTTAAATCTTTCACTCTTAATCCTTCTTTCCTCTTCCCTAAGAGATTCTCTCTCCTTTCTTAAAAGCTTTCTCTCCTTTTCTATTTTTTTGAGTAACTCTTTATTTTTCCTTATTTCTTCCTCTACTTTAGACTTTAGTTGAGTTAGTTTTTTAATCTCTTTGTTAAGTTCCTTACATGTGACTTTCTCCTGGGAAAAAGAGTTGGAGTATAATAAACTAACTACGGTTATAATTATTATAAACCTCATTTAGAAACCTCTCTAATTGAATTTCCTCGTACCTTTCCTTCTCTTTTATCCTCTTTTCTTTAAGTTTTTCTATTATCTCCAATTCTGCTTTCTTTTTTAGAAACTTTTCCTTTTCAATTTCTAACTTCTTCGAAAGCTTTTTAACATTTTCCTTAAGATTGTTTACTTCTTCTAGTAGGAAGTTGGCAAATAGGAACTTTTGCTTATATTCTGAAACATTCTTTGAGGTTAAGAAATTGATTTCCCTTAGTTTGCTTTGCACTATTTCTATTCGCTTTTCTAGATTACTAATCTCAAGTTTAATATCTTTAATTCTCTTTTGAATCTCGTAAAGTTCGTATGTTTTTACCTTTAACACTAATTGAAATTTTCTCAAAAGCTTAACCTCTTAGCTTTGTCGATAGTTCAGCCAACTTTTGTTGTTCCCTTTTAACAAAATCTTGAATAAACTTTTGTTCCTCTGGAGTTAAATTCTCAAACTTTACTCCGTAGCATGTAGAATATCTATACGAATAGATATTGACAACCTCTGAAACAACATGAAAATTCCTATTTTCCAGTTTAAATTTAAGTTCCAACTTTGTTAATGGCTTAATCTCATTTGGGTAATCCTCCAGAGAAATACATACCTTAGCTCCACCAGCTGAGATGTCAACAATCTCGCCTTTAATCCATGTTAAACCATCTTTTATAGGAATTCCTACTTCAACAGGAAGTTCAACATCCACCCTTGCATATTCCCTTCTCTGATATCTGGTAAATTCAAAAGTGTGTGGTATTTTTAAAATTTGTTTTCCATTTTCAAAGTAAGAATCCACAACTTCTCCCTCTATTTTATAAATGCCATCTCCTTTCCTTATAAAAGAAATAGTAATCTTTTCCCCTTTAACGTTAGGAATTCTTTTATCATCTATTACTGCCCAATACATGAAGTATTCGTCCTTATCAAATAGGGAAACTTCATAAGGTTTATTCTCTTCAGTATAAAGTTTACCTGTTTGAAATAAATCAATATCCTTTGTAGAGACAATAGGTACGAAAGAAGGAACAAAATCGAATCCCAGCTTTGTCCTCATGTCCTTTACAAGATTTTCATCCGCTTGAGGGTCACTTTTTAAATATAAGTCAACTACCTTTTCAAAAGGAGCTTTAAACTCAATGCTGAGAAAAGGGTCTCTTCCCATTTCCAAAGAGTACTTCCAGAGAATCTCCACTTCTTCTTCGGTCAATCCCCTTTCAATGGCCTCTCTAAAGAAATATTCTTTAAGTCTTTTCTTCTTAATATATTCCCTTAAAAATCCAAGTAGTATAAAGAATATAATGAAGGATAGAACTACTATTATGAAAGTTATAACAGTTGTTATATTAGCCGATGGGAATTTTAAAAAACCTAATCTATTCATTTAAAACCTCTTAAGAATTTTGCTTATTGTAACAAACTTGTGAAAAAGTACATTCTTCACAGAGTGGCTTCTTTTTACATTTCAATTTACAGTGAATTACTATTAAAGCGTGAAACTCCTTGTAGATTTTAATATTTTCCTTTATCGGTTTAATCTCTTTTTCAACTATATCTTGAAGATTTTCATAAGATATTTTGCTGTTTTTAATCAATCCTAATCTTAAAAGTAGTCTTTTAGTGTAATTATCTACAACAAAAATGGGTTTGTTAAGAGCATAGAGGAGTATTGAATCTGATGTTTCTTTCCCTATTCCTTTAATCTCAAGGAGCTCGTTCCTTAATTCTTGAGTTTCTAAAGATTGTAAGCGACTTAAACCTCCTTTCCTTAGTAGAAATTCTGAAAAATTCTTAAGGTATAGAGCTTTTTTTCTGTAAAATCCCACAGGTTTAATTGCGGCCTGAAGTGTTTTAATGTTTACAGAAACCATTTTCTCTGGAGAGAGTAGATTCAGTAGTTTAAGATTTTCAATTGCCCTCTCAACATTCTTCCAGTTTGTGTTTTGGGTTAATATGGCTCCTACACAGACCTCAAAGGGAGTTTGGGCAGGCCACCAGCTTTGTTCTCCGTAGAAATTGAACAAAGTTTGGTATATTTCGAATATATTTACCATAGTTTAAATTTTACATAAGGGAGACTTCAAATGATAGACCTTCATACTCATACGATTTTTAGCGATGGAGAGCTCATTCCCAGTGAGCTTGTGAGGAGAGCTGAATCGATAGGTTACAGAGCTTTGGCTATAACTGACCACGTTGACTATTCCAACTACTCTTTCGTTTTGGAAAGGCTTTACGAAACTTTAGAGGTTTTAAATGAAAATACCTCTTTAGTTGTAATTCCAGGAGTAGAGATAACCCACGTTCCTCCCGTTAAAATTCCAGAACTTATAGAGAAATGCAGAGAGGCTGGTGCAAAAGTTGTTGTTGTTCACGGTGAAACCGTTGTTGAGCCAGTTTCTCCCGGAACAAACAGAGCTGCAATTGAGGGAAAGGCTGATATACTTGCCCATCCTGGGTTAATCACAAAGGATGAAGTTGAACTTGCAAAGGAAAATGGAGTGTACTTAGAAATAACAACGAGAAGAGGTCACAGTATTACCAATGGATACGTTGCTAAATTGGCATCCGAAGTTGGAGCTCCCCTGGTAATAAACACGGACTCCCACTCCCCCTCAGATTTGGTACCAAGGAGCTTTGCAATAACTGTAGGTATCGGGGCAGGTTTGAGCATTCAACAGGTGGAGGAGTGTTTCTCCAACAGTGAAACGTTAGTCAGAAAGTTGACAGGAAGGAAACTAAGATAAAATTTCCTCATTGGAGGCGGACGGGGGCTGGTGTCCCCCCCGGACTTCAAATCCGGTGGCCTCGCTTGGAGCGGGGTGGTGGGTTCGATTCCCATCCGCCTCCGCCAATCAAATCAGAACTTTCTCAGGAATCTGAGAGAGGTGTTTAATGTCCCTCAGAACTTTGAATCCGTTTTTCTGAGCTTCCCTTTCTCGGAGCTCCTCTAATTTAACCCTTCTAATTTCACCGGTAAGTCCCAACTCTCCAAATAGAACTAAGTTCTCCCTTACAGGCCTATCGAAGTAGCTTGAGACAATGGCCGTAGCGATTGGGAGGTCTATTGCAGGTTCATCAACTTTTACACCGCCAACTACGTTCACAAACACATCAAAGTTTCTAAGAGGGATTCCCAATTCCTTTTCTATCGTTGCAACGATTATAGAGAGCCTATTTACATTTATTCCTTTTGCCCTTCTTTGAGGAGTTGAAAAAACTGCTCTTGTAACAAGGGCTTGAACCTCTAAAAGGATAGGTCTGCTTCCCTCCATTCCTGCAAATATGGCTGAACCGGCCTTTCCAACAGGTCTTTCCGAGAGAAAAAATTCAGAGGGGTTAGGAACTTCCTTTAAACCTGCTTCTGTCATCTCAAATACGGCCAACTCTCCAGTTGAACCGAACCTGTTCTTTAAACTGCGAAATACACGAAAGTTGTAACCCTTATCCCCCTCAAAATGGAAAACGGCATCAACTATGTGTTCAAGAACCTTTGGTCCTGCAATTGTTCCTTCCTTTGTAACGTGACCAACTATGAAACTTGTTATTCCCCTACTCTTAGACATGTTTGTTATAAATGCTGCACACTCCCTTACCTGTGAAACCGAACCGGCTGCCGATTCAATGTAGGGAAGGAAGAACGTCTGAATTGAGTCGTAAATGGCCACTTCTGGTTTTATTTTTTCTAAATGTTGGGAGACCTTCTCTAAATCGTTCTGAGATAAAATCAGGAGGTTCCCCTTTAAAGCATTTAACCTTTTAGCTCTAAGGGCTATCTGCTCAGGTGATTCCTCCGCAGTAACGTAGAGAACTTTTCCTTTGTCTGCAAAGATACTTGCTATCTGGAGTAAAAGTGTTGACTTTCCAATTCCAGGTTCTCCGGAAATCAGGGAAACGGAGCCTTTAACAACCCCTCCTCCCAAAACCCTGTCAAACTCCCTGAGTCCGGTTTTCCTCCTCTCCTCCTGTTGACTTCCTATCTCCGTAATCGGAATTGGCGTTTCCCTTTCGTGTTTTACCCATGAGGAGCGGGGATTAGAGGATTTACTTGTCCTTTCCACCTCCTCAACAAAACTTCCCCATGAGCCACACTCAGGACACTTACCCACCCACTTAGGCGACCTGTAGCCACAGGATTGACAGACGTAAAAGGTCCTCTTTTTAGCCAAGAAATTCTCCTAAATTTGATTCAACCTAAAAGATAAGACTTCCTAAGTGGTAGGCCATAAATGCCATAATCCAAGCCGTTGTAAGCTCTATCAGGATTACTAAGGAGACGAACTTCCAGCTTCCACTCTCCTGCTTTATTGCGGCCATCGTGGCAACACAGGGAATGTAGAGAAGGGTAAATACCACGTAGGCTAATGCACTCTCAGGGGTAAATGTGCTTTGGAGGGAGCTAATTAGTCCAGATTCTCCTGAAGCGTAAAGAGTTCCAAGTGTTCCTATTACAACTTCCTTGGCAAGAGCCCCAAACATCAGTGCAACTACAGGCTTCCAGTCTTGAATTCCAAGGGGGGAAAACACAGGAACTAAAATGTTTCCTATCCTTCCAATAACCGTGTTTTCTCCTGCGTATTCTGTTCCAGAGGGAAGAGAGGCTAAGAGCCAGATAAAGACAGATACGGAGAAAATAACGGTTCCTGCCTTAGATATAAATTCCCTTACCTCAATCCAAGTTTGATTGAGGACAACGTTCCAGGCAGGTAGTTTGTACGGGGGGAGCTCTATGAAAAACTCCTCCTCCTCCCCTTTAGTTAGAAACCTTGAGAGAACTTTTGCAAGTAGAAGTGCAAGGAAAACTCCCAACATGTACAGACCTAAAATTACAAGGGATTGATTCTTTTTGAAGAAGGCAGCAGCAAAGAGTGTAAAAACAGGAAGCCTTGCACTACAGGACATCCAGGGAATAATTGCCATCGTAATCAACCTTTGAGTGGATGAGCGCATTGCCCTTGTAGCGTAAACTGCAGGAACGTTACACCCGAACCCGAGTATTAGGGGAATTACCGATGCTCCACTGAGTCCAAAGATCTTCATAAAGTTATCCCAGAGTGCAGCAGCCCTTGCCATGTAACCTGTATCCTCAAGGATTGACATTAGAAAGTAGAGAATTCCTAAAAGGGGAAGAAAGACCACGACTGCACCAATTCCCGATAGAACTCCATCGTTAATCAGTGAAAGGACAGAGTGTGGCAGAAATCCCAACTTACTCTTTATCAAATTGGGTAGAAAATCACTGAAAATTCCATCAATCCAGTCAGAAATTGGAGAACTTAGGTCGAAGGTTAGTTTAAAAACGAGCCACATTATGAAGAAGAAAATGGGAATACCGGTTATTGGATTTGTGATAAATTTGTCTATCCTATCGCTTAACGTCTCTTGAGGGAGCTCTACAATTCCGCTCTTAATTACGCTCTTAGCAATATTTGAAGCAAAGAGAAACCTCTCCCTTGCAACCAAACAGGGGAGTTCCGTTTTAAATTTATCCTTTGCTTCACCCTCTATTTTCTCCACTTCGGTAAGAATTTTCTGATAGTTTGGGAAATTTTCCTTTAAAATTTCAACTATTTCAGGGTCTTTTTCAAGAAGTTTTATTGAAAACCACCTGAGATTGTAGGGGAATCTTTCCGGAAGTTCCTTCTTCAGTTTTAACTCAATTAAATTAATAGCATTTTCAAGGAACTCCGAATAGCGGGGAACAATCCCCTCAAATTTTAAATCCCCAGAGGCTACTCTTAAAAATGTTTCTGACAGTTCCTCAAGTCCCTGCTTCTTTATAGCTGATACTTTAACAACGGGAAGATTGAGCAGTTCCTGAAGTTTCTCCGTATCAATGGAGTAACCAAAATTTTCAAGCTCATCAATTTTATTAAGAGCAATTACCGGTTTTAGCCCCATTTCTAAGAGTTCTATCGTTAAGTAGAGGTTCCTTCCAAGAAGCGTAGCATCTATAACGTTACAAACTACGTCGTAATCCCCCTCAAGTAGAAAGTCCCTTGCAACTCTCTCCTCCAACGTGTAAGAAGAGAGGCTGTAAATACCTGGTAGGTCAATAAGCTCTATCTCAAATCCCCTAAAGTTGTACGTTCCCGTTTTCTTCTGAACGGTAACTCCGGGCCAGTTTCCTATCTTTTCACTTGTACCTGCCAGAGCATTCAGTATTGCAGTCTTTCCAACGTTCGGATTTCCAGCGAGGGCAACTTTTACCTTTTTCATACTTCCTCCACTTCTATTTTGGCAGCCATTCCCTTTCCTATAGCAATTCTGCTCCCAGCAACCTCCAATATCATTGGCCCAGGTGGACGCTTAACAACTTTAACAATCCCTCCAGGGTATATCCCGATAGAAACAAGTCTATTTTTAAGCCCTACTCCGCCTTCAACGTGGGTTACTCTTACAGTTTTACCCTCTTCAACGTCAATAAGTCTCATCCTGACCTCCCTGAAGTTAGATAATATTAACTTTCTTTGTATGTGTCAAGTTAGACCCTTTTGATTATAATTCCCAAAAATAAACTTTGGGAGGTCAAATATGGATATAAAGAAAATCCCACCGGGTAAGAACCCACCTGACGACATCTTTGCAGTTATTGAAATACCTCAGGGGTCAAACGTTAAGTACGAGGTTGACAAGGAAAGCGGAGCTATTTTTGTAGATAGGTTTCTCTTTACACCAATGTTCTACCCGGCAAACTACGGCTTTGTCCCCAACACACTTGCCGACGATGGAGACCCTATCGACGTTTTGGTAATTTCAAGACAGCCTGTTGTTCCGGGAAGCGTTATAAGGTGCAGGCCCATAGGTGTATTAGTTATGGAGGATGAGAGCGGTAAGGACGAGAAAATTCTTGCCGTTCCGGTGGACAAGTTGGACTTAACATTTAAGAACGTTAAGGAGATAACGGACCTTCCTGAGGCAACCCTCAACGAAATTAAGCACTTCTTTGAACACTACAAGGATTTAGAGCCCGGTAAGTGGGTTAAGGTTAAGGAGTTTAGGGGAAGTGAAGAGGCTAAGGAGATGATAAAGAAAGCTATTGAAAATTTCTAAGTTAGGGCTATATTTTTCACTGCAAGTGGCGACGTGGCTCAGGTGGTTAGAGCGGGCGGCTCATACCCGCCAGGTCGGTGGTTCGACTCCACCCGTCGCCACCAATTTTTATTTCTTTAGATGGAAAACCTTAGAGATAAAGTTTTAAAAACGATAGATAAGTTTTCCCTCATTCACAAAGGTTCAAAGGTTCTTGTTGCCCTTTCCGGTGGTCCTGACTCTGTAACCCTCCTTCACTTGTTAAATCAATTGAAAGATAGATTATCCGTTGAAGTTGCAGCTGTTCACGTTAACCACATGTTAAGGGGGGAGGAGTCTGAAAGGGACGAGCAGTTTGTGAGAGAGCTCTGCAGAAGCTGGAAAGTTCCACTGTTTGTTGAAAGGGTAAACGTACCTGGAATATCCAAAGGAAAGAACGTCGAAGCTGTTGCAAGGAGGGAAAGGTACAGGAAGTTTAAAGAAGTTCTTGAAAGTTGGAAAGGGGATTTAGTTGCTTTAGGACATACTGCTTCAGACTTAACAGAAACTGTCCTCTTAAATTTAACAAGGGGAACGGGTCTTAAGGGATTGAGGGGTTTCCTTCCTAAGAGGGACGTTTTTATCAGGCCTTTATTTGAAGTTAAGAGAGAAGAAGTCGAGAACTATATTAGAGAGAACAAAATTCCCTTTGTTGTTGATAGCTCAAACTTAGAAACGAAGTACGAAAGAAACCTTTTGAGAATTGAGATTGTTCCCATTTTGAAGAAAATTAATCCATCTCTTGAAGATGCCATTTTGAGAGAAACTGAAATACTAAGGGAGATAGAGGACTTTGTCTCTTCCGAAGTAAAAAATTTGGTTTCAGCCTATTTAAAGAAAGAGAAGTTTTGCATTCCTATAAGTACTGTTAAGCAAATTCATCCATTCCTTTTTTCTGAGGTACTTAGAGAGGCTTACAGAAGAATTTCTACAAAGGAGCTCTCCTTTGAAAAGGTTCAACTTGTAAGAAAAATCCTTGAAAAGGAGGGCTACAGGGAAATTTTTCCCCACAGGGGATTTAAAATTTACAAGGAACAGGAATTCTTTTGTATAGAAAAAGAAGGAAAGTTTGAAAAGTTTTCCTTTAAAGTCGATAATCTGCCAACCACTGTTGAAACTCCCCTTTACAGGCTTTCATTCTACAAAAATAGAGGAATTCCTATCCTTACCGTCCGAGAGTTTGAAAAGAACGGTTTAATTGTTCGAAGCAGATTGCCAGGGGACAGACTAATGTTTAAGGACTTTTCCAAAAAGTTAAAGAAGTTTCTCATAGAAAAGAGAGTTCCATTTTCAATTCGGGATAAAATACCTATTGTTGAAACCTCAGGAAGAATTATCTTTATTCCTAACCTTTACGCACGAAGAGTCAATTCGCCAGAGTTTATAGGAGTTGAGTTTGAGGAGAAGGCTGAGAGTTCTAATTCCAGAGGAGAGGATTCGAAAGAGAGTTGAGGAGCTCGGAAGGGAAATTCCAAAATCTATGGATTCTCCAGTTATTACTGTTGTTTCCCTATTAAAGGGAGCTCTCATGTTCACCTCAGACCTAATAAGACACTTAAGGGCTGAAACTGAGGTTGATTTTTTTAGGGTAACGAGCTATTCAGGTAAAAGGAAAGGTAAACTTCAAATCACTTATAGACCTGAAATTCCATTAAAGGGGAAGCACGTTTTAATAGTTGATGATATATTTGATACGGGAGAAACTCTCCATGCAGTTTACAGTGAAATCCTGAAGGAAAAACCACTTACTGTTAAAACCTGCGTTCTACTCGACAAGGAAGTCAAAAAGAGAGTAAATTTAAAACCTGACTTTGTAGGTTTTAAAATACCAAACTACTTTGTTTTTGGTTATGGACTGGATTTAAACGAAATGTACAGAGACTTACCCTACATAGGATACTTTGAAGGAGATGGAAATGAATAAGTTCAAGGAAATAGGAAAGAACGTAGCCCTTTGGCTGGCAATTGCCCTTATGATTATCTTAGCCTTTAACTTCTTCAACTCAAACAGTTTTAAGAGACCTGTAGAGCCATTCTCAACATTTGTAACTCAAGTAGAAAAGGGAGAGGTTAAAAAGGTAGTTATTCAGGGACAAAAGATTGTAGGAGTTACAAAAAACGGAGAGACCTTTGAAACGTACCTTCCTCCCGGCTACAACGAAATTGTAAAGAAGATGACCAACAAAGGCGTTGAGATTGTTGTAAAACCTGAGGAGGGAAGTCCTTGGTATATAACAGTTTTAGTTTCATGGCTTCCTATGATTTTCCTCATCCTCCTCTGGCTCAGTATGATGAGGCAGATGAGTGCAGGAAGCAGCAAGGCGCTATCCTTTGCTAAGAGTAGGGCAAAAATCTTCATAGACAACAAGCCTAAAGTTACTTTTAAGGACGTTGCAGGAATTGAGGAGGTTAAGGAGGAAGTAGCCGAAATTGTCGATTTCCTGAGAAATCCGAAGAAGTACCAGCAGTTAGGGGGAAGGATTCCTAAAGGTGTTTTACTTGCTGGAGCTCCCGGAACCGGAAAGACGCTCCTTGCAAAAGCCATTGCAGGGGAGGCCAACGTTCCATTTCTATCTGTCAGCGGTTCTGAGTTCGTTGAAATGTTTGTAGGAGTTGGAGCTTCAAGGGTAAGGGACCTCTTCGAACAGGCGAAAAAACACGCTCCTTGCATCGTCTTTATAGACGAGATAGATGCAGTCGGAAGAAAAAGGGGAGCTGGAATAAGTGGCGGTCACGACGAGAGGGAGCAGACTTTAAATCAACTGTTGGTTGAAATGGACGGTTTTGAGAGCTCCGATGGAATAATTGTTATTGCAGCTACCAACAGACCGGACATTCTTGACCCTGCCCTCTTAAGGCCAGGAAGGTTTGACAGGCAGATTTACGTTCCACTTCCTGACGTTAGGGGAAGGTACGAAATTCTGAAGATACACACGAAAAACAAGCCCCTTGCTGAGGATGTTGACCTTGAAGTTATTGCCCGTTCAACTCCTGGATTCTCCGGGGCAGACCTTGCAAATATAGTTAACGAGGCAGCTCTCATAGCAGCAAGGAAGAACCACGGAAAGATAACGATGGAGGACTTTGAGGAGGCAAAGGACAAGGTTACGATGGGGATAGAGAGAAGGAGTATGGTTCTCTCTGAGCAGGAAAAGATAACAACTGCTTACCACGAGGCAGGTCATGCCCTTGTTGCAAAACTTCTTCCAAATGCAGACAAAGTTCACAAGGTTACGATAATACCAAGGGGTAGAGCTCTTGGTGTAACCCAGCAGTTACCTGAGGAGGATAGATACACGTACACCAAGGAGTACCTACTTGACAGGCTTGCAGTCCTCTTTGGAGGAAGGGTTGCAGAGGAGTTAGCCCTTGGAACGATTTCAACTGGAGCTGGGAACGACATTGAGAGGGCAACAGAAATTGCAAGGAAGATGGTGGCTGAATGGGGAATGAGCGAAAAAATAGGACCACTATCTGTTAAGTTGAAGGAACAGTTTGGAGAGCCTGTTGAATTTGTAAGTGAGGAGATGAGGAAGCTGATTGATAGAGAAGTTAAGAGAATAATAACTGAAACCTACAACAGAACAAAGGAAATACTCTCCCAGAATATGGATAAGTTGGAAAACCTTGCTAAGGCCCTTCTTGAGAGAGAAACTTTAACTGGTGATGAGATAGATAGGGCTATAAGGGGAGAGCTCTCAGAAACCCCAAAGGAACCTCCGAAGGGGGGAGGCTCTTTGAACACTGAAGGAAAGCAAAAGGACATAGGCAATTTAGGTCTTAATCCACAGCTGGAGGCTTAACCTGTGATAGATAGAGAGAGAATAGAAAAGGCTGTTAAGGAAATCCTCATTGCAATAGGAGAAGACCCAGACAGAGAAGGCCTTAAGGAAACGCCTAAAAGAGTTGCAAAAATGTACGAAGAAGTTTTGTCAGGTTACAGCGATAACCCTGAGAATCACCTGGTTTTATTTACGGAGAAGTACGATGAGATGATAATCGTTAAGGACATTCCCATCTACTCAATGTGCGAACATCACATGCTCCCGTTCTTTGGAAGAGCTCACGTTGCATACATTCCAAACGACAACAAGGTTACAGGGCTTTCTAAAATTGCAAGAATTGTTGATGTTTACGCTAAGAGGCTTCAGCTTCAGGAGAGGATGACGGAGCAGATAGCAAATGCAATTATGGAAAAACTCAGAGCAAAAGGGGTAATGGTTGTTATTGAAGCACAGCACCTCTGTATGATAATGAGGGGAGTGAAAAAAACAGGCTCTTACACGGTAACGAGTGCAGTGAAGGGCGTTATGAGAAACGAACCTACAAGAATGGAAGCCCTATTCCTGATAAAGGGTAGGCAATGAGAAAGTTTCTTCCCCTTTTTTTAATTGCTTCTTTTCTCCTATCTTCCTGCTCGTCAATCTTTGGAAGTTCAAAGGAAAGTGGGGTAAGAAAAGCTTCTCCCGTAATTCCTGAGGAAGTTAAGGAGAAGAAACCTACAAAGGAGGAGAAAGCGGAAGGGTATTACCAGATTGGCGTTTCCTATCTAAAGTTAGGTGAAATTCCCCTATCCCTTAACTACCTATTTAAAGCAAGGGAACTAAAACCTGACGACCCCAAAATCTACAATGCAATTGGCTTAGCCTTCATCGAGAGGGGGAACTTAGATAAGGCGGAAAAGTACATAAAGAAGGCCATTTCAATGAAGGAGGACTTCTCGGAGGCATGGTTAAACTTAGGTATTCTATACGAGGAGAAAAAGAAGTTTCAGAAAGCTAAAGAGTGTTACGAAAAGGCACTTTCAAATCCCCTCTACCTAACTCCAGAGGCGGCTTACTACAGGTTAGCTCTCCTCTATGAGAAGGAGGGAAATCTTGAGATGGCAAAGAGGGAACTTTCTCTGGCAATTAGAAACAATACAGATTTCTTTCCAGCCTATGTTGAGCTTGCAAAAATCTTAGAGAGGGAAGGAAAGAATGAAAAAGCTAAGGAGATTTACTACAACTTGATAGAGCTCTTTCCAAACAATCAGTATCCTTATTGTGCTCTTGGCGAACTTTACAAAAAGGAGGGTAAGTACAGGGAAGCAAAGAAGTATTTAGGTAAGTGTATTTCTATAGCTCCAAAATCTCCCCTATCTGCGAAGGCCAGAGCTGAGTTGGAGGAATTGGGTGAGTAGATTCTTTTTTTACATTCTAAGTTTCTTACTTCTATTAGTAATCTTTGTAAATTCAGTTATTTACATAAAGTTTTCCTCCATCGATAGGTCGTTTTCAAAAGACTTAACTTCGAAGGGAATTTTTGTTAGGCACTTAAGGAATAAATCGGCCTCTTTAGAGTCTCTGGAGAATGGAACAGAAAAACTTCCAACTTATGTCCTTAGACAAGTTTCCAATTTGGAAAATGTAATTTCAAATTACTTCATGAGGATAAAAAATGGAACAGATTACGTTTTAGCTCTTCCCTTTGATTTTGTACAATCAGAAGATTCCTATGCCTACTCCCTGTTAACCTTCTATCCTTTGGAATGGGAATTTGCAAAGCTTAACATTCAAGGGTTTAGTTTCTATCCTAAATATGTTCTTTACTGTAACGGATTTTTTCTGATAAGTTACAAATTAAAGGGGGTATTCCCCCGTCAAATTGAAAAAGGCAATTTAAACGAGTACGGGATAATTGCAGTACCGGTCTCACAGAATAAGGTTGAATTAAAACCGTTTGATTCGAATAAAGGTTGTTTAGAGGACGGGTTCGTATTTAACCTTGATGGTGACTTTTCAGGAATCTGTACAGGTGATAAATTTTTATCCACACAGGAAATTTATGACTTACTCAATTCAACGTGTAAATTAATTTACGGGGAGGGTGACTATGGCGATTTATAGAGCCAAAACTGACAGCTGGTACGTAGAGAGAATAACGTCTTTTCTTGCAGGCTTTTTCGTATTCTTCAGCGTAATTTTGGGACTTATTACTGGAAACAAGTATTTCTTCTACTTTACAGCTTTTGTTGGCTTTATGCTTATGTTTTATGCAGTCACAGGGATATGCCCATCATCCATCCTCATTCACAAGTTGGGAGTTCCTTCCCTTTTGGAAAGGTACTGTGGAAAAGAGAAGTAACTTGACAACGGATAATTCAAAAGTATTTAATCTTATTAAGCTGGCGTAGCTCAGTTGGCAGAGCGGGGCACTCGTAATGCCCAGGTCGGGGGTTCAAGTCCCCCCGCCAGCACCAGCTGTAAACCAAGGAAAATCCCTCTCTCTCAAAGATTATCCCGCCAAAACTCCATTTGGAATTACTTGGAATCTTTTTGGAATTATTCGGAATTTTTGAGTGCAGTTTTGCACCCAATTTGCACCCAGTTTTATGCCTAAGAGCTTTAGGAAGGTAGTGTACGATATTTTGTGTAAGAAAGAGAAATGGAGTAACCTCCTGGGGAATAACTCCGAAAAACCTAACCCCCCAGGAGGTAGAGATGAATCTTCCAGAGATTTTACCAGACCTTATTAAGGAAGTTGTAAAGCAAACGTTGGAAACCATCATGGTGGCAGAAAGAGAGGTGTTCATTAAAGAACACGGAGGAACGAAAAACGGGTTTTACGAGAGGAATCTGGATACGGCTCTTGGGAAGCTTGAAAACCTAAAAGTTCCAAGAGACAGAGAGGGAAGATTCAGAACGAAGCTGATAGAGCCGTACAAAAGAAGAGACATCAGCCTTGAGGACTTAATCCTCGGAATGTTTGCTTCAGGAATGAGTGCAAGGTCAGTAGCTCAAGCCCTTGAGAGCATATTTGAGCTTAAGTACTCCCCATCAACAATTAGTCAAATATCCCAAGTAACAGTAGAGGAGATAAACAAATGGAAGCAACGCAAACTTAAGAAGAGGTATGCAGTAATAATGCTTGACGGGATGTGGCTATCGGTCAGGAGGGACACAGTTGAGAAAGAAGTTGTTCTTTTCGTTCTCGGCATAGATAAGGAAGGATACAGAGAGATACTTGACTTTGATGTCAATCCGTCTGAGGGAGCCGAGAGCTGGTTGGAGATGATAAGAAGGCTTTATGAACGGGGAGTGAGAGAGGTTCTCCTTTTTGTAGCAGACGGAATTACCGGACTTGAGGAAAGGATAAAGGAGTACTTTCCGAAAGCTGACTTCCAGTCGTGCGTTGTTCACAAGGTCAGGAGCACTTTGAACAAAGTGAGAGCGAAGGACAGGAAGAAGATAGCAAAGGACTTGAAAAAGATATACCAGGTTTCTACAGAAGAAGAAGCTTTGAAAGGATTTGAGAAGTTTAAGAAGAAGTGGGAATCAAAGTATCCCAGAGTTGTGAAATCCTGGGAGCGGGAGATTTATAAACTCCTTACGTTTCTTAGGTATCCTGAGTCTGTGCAGAGAGTGATATATACAACGAACCTGATAGAGAGGACGATAAAGGAGATAAGAAAGAGGGTTAAGGTCATAGGAGCTTTACCGTCGGTCAGTTCTGTTGAAAAGTTTGTTTACTTAAGAGTAGCAATGCTTAACGATAGATGGTCTAACAGAGTGGTAAACGGCTTTCTGGAATCCAGAGAGGAGATTCAGGAGATGTTCCTCAGGAGATACTCCTAATGGCTTACACAAAATTATTGACACAACCTTTAGGAATCTTTACGAAAGTTGATGGAGCTCTGAGCTACGTTTAGTAGGCTCGGCGACGACACGACAAAACTTGGAGCAAAATTCGCTTGTTTTTTGCGGTTCTCCCACCCGCAACTGGAGGCTTCAGGAAGGACCCGCTTTATGTCGCAAATTTGCCGCTAAAATGTCGTTAATCCCGTTTTTAGGGAATAGACGACATTAATGTCCGTTTTTTGTCCGAGAAGTGTCCGAATCCTCAGTTGTTGTCATTTACAACGGAACTGTGGACCAGAAGCCCACAGTTGAAATACAACTTTCTCTCCTTTCGTTTCATAACCGTTGCATTAGCGTTGCAAATAGAATAAACGGTTAAGGATTTCCTCTATATTAGCCTTTCTCTTCTTATTAGGTATAAGACCTAAGAGAACAGCCGATATTCGCCAAATTCTTAAACGATTTAAGGACTTGATGGAGCTCTGCCTTTGCTAAATACCTATCAGCTGAGGAATAGACAAAATTGCCCAAATTTTGCCCGAAAATTGCCAATCCTCTACTTTCCCTGTTTTCCTAAGCTAACCAAATAGTGAACTACCTTCTCAGTTCCACACTTTAAGCACTTGCAGACAATCAGGATTTCATTTTCTAAATCAAGAATGTCAGCTCTTTCACACTTCTTAACTTGCACTTAGGACAGGTGAAGTCTAAATCGGAAATCACTGGAATCCCTTTGCTATCTCAGAATTACTAAAGGAAATTTTATTATTGTTGATTAGCTTTATTTTAGTCAACTTTAGCTGATAGGAGAGAAAACTAAGTTAATTCTCAGAAAGATAGTATTGTTTTATTCACTGTCTAATTATTTCCTCCCCTTCTTCAAGCTCCTGCATAGTTCTTTTAACTTCTTCCTCACTTATACTAATCCCTTCATTAGGGTTGTTAAGGGCTTCTAAGAGCTCCTCTATCTTCTCCTCATCCTTTAGAACGTGCCTTATGTAAAAGCTCAAGTTTGCCATAATAGAACCCTAAAGCTCATTAGCTTAGTTTATAGTAAAACCTAATTAACTCTAATTCGTGAGAGCTGAATTCATATAGTTCTCTAAAACCTATTTCTATATAGTGTTTTACCAGCTTTTTGTATTCACCTTTCTTAACCACGTCTAAGATTACTATTTTTCCACCTACTATCTTTGAAGCCTCCTGTATTTTTTCTAAAGCCACTTTTACAAGATAACCACTCAGTTTTTCAACTTTAGGAGCTTTTCCTACCTGACCTATGAGATAAACTGGAACTTGCTTATTATGTTCTCCTAAAGGAAATCCTTTAAGAAGGTCATCTAAGACTTTATTATAAGATTCACCTGCAGTTTCTTCTATGGCTTTAAGAACTTCCTCATCAAGAGAGAGCTTTTAGAGCTATCGTAAAATAGGCTACCACTTGGAGAGGTTCTTCTAAATACCAAAGATAAGTCCTTGCTAATCCCGTTAACTCAAACTTTATTGCTCTATTGTGAAGAAAACTTTCTATATCGTCATTTTGAGGGCATTTAAAGGTCTTTAAAAACTTCCTAACCTGAGTTTTAGAATAACGGACAAGAAGAGAGGACAGAGAAATAAACCGTACATCTTTTAGAGAAATCATAGTTTTTCAAGGAGCTCTCCAAGTTTATCAATAGAAGCCTTACCAGCTTTTTCCTGTTTTCTAAGTAATTCCCTTTCCTCTGGTGTTAAGCTAACAGGAGCTCCAGAATCTTTCAAAGCCTCTAAAACCCTTAGAGCTTTTTCCTTGTCTTTTATCTCAAATCCTGCAAAGAAACTTATTGTTGCCATTTTTGCCTCTCTAAATAATCAATTGCTTAATTGTAAAATATATTTAAGCCTACAATCAGGTGTTCTCGTTCAATACATGGTGGACACCCTGGAGTTTTTTAATATATTCCTCAAACTTCTCTACTGGAGTCTTATAACCAAGACTTTGATGAGGCCTAACGAAGTTGTAAAAGCTTAGATACCTAAATAGCTTTCTGTTCATCTCATCAACTTTCGGCTCAGTTCCTTCTATCATCCACAATTCCTTCTCCACCGTCTGTATGAACCTTTCAACGTGTGCATTGGTCTTGGGAGACCTCGGATAGCTGAAGTAGTGTTCTATTCCTCTCTCCTTAAGGTAGTCCTCTAACTCTCCTATAAACTCACTTCCGTTGTCAGTTTGAACCTTTTCTATTTTGAAGGGAAGAAACTTTTCAAGTTCTTGGAAAAATCGTTTCCCACTCCTGCTGCTTTTTGTAGAATAAACCTTAGCAAAGCCTATTCTGGTGAATTTATCTATTGCTGTGAATTGGTAGAAGGTTTTTCCGCACCAGTAGAGGTATTTGACATCTATGAGGATTGTTCCGGGTTTATCGGCTCTAAGTCCTCTTCTGGTGCGGTTCTTTTTCCCTATTTGTTTTCTTTTCTTAAAGTTCCATGTGAGTTTTCTGGTTCTTTCTATCAGATTGTTTCTCTTTAAAACTCTGTAGATGGTTGAAGGAGAGACTTTTATGTTGAGGTATTTTTCTATAAAGACTGATATTTTTTCTTTGCTCCAGGTAGGGAATTTTTCCCTTACTGTGATTATGAGGAATTCAAGTTCAGGTTCTATCTGAGGTTGTCTTACTCTGTGGGGTCTTTTGTTTCTGTCTTTGAGGCCTTCTAAACCGTACTTTTTGTATCTATTTTTCCACTTGTAGAAGGTGGTTGGACTTATTCCGAAGTATCTGCAGGTTAGTCTTGCATTTTGGTGTTTTTCGTAGTGTTGAATCCATTTAAGTCTTTTTCTCACGTTTGGGTCTTTTGTTAGGTCGAGTTTGGTTTTGATTTTTGTTCCTCTTTTGATTGTTTTTTTGAAGGGTGTATTTGATATGTGCAGGGATGCACCTTTGAATTTCTTTAATTGTTTCATTGGTGGACACCTCCTTTTGTTGGAGTTCAAATCTTATTTTAGGGTGTCCACCTTCTTTCTGAACTTCAACAACAACACAAACATAGTTAAAATGAAACTACAGAACGTCCTTTATCCTCTTTAAATAAGAGTGAATTTCGTCTATGGAAAATACTCCAGCCCAGCGATTTATCTCCCTTTCTCCATCAAGAATTAGAACGGTAGGTACTGAAAAGACAAGGAATTTGGTGGATACTTCTGGATTCTTTTGAATGTCAATAACTTCAAGAGGAATACTAAACTCTTTTGATATCCTCTCAATTTTGGGCTTAATGGATTGGCAAATACCACAGCTTTCAGAGGAAAAAAGTATGAGTCTTAACACTATTTTTCTCCTTTTGAGGATTTTCTCTTCTCATCGAGTAGTTTCACCGTTCCATAAACACACCTGTTGTAGGGAACGGGAATACCCTTCTTCTCTGCTTTTCTAATGAGAGCTCCGGTTATCCCCTCAATCTCTATAGGTTTACCCTTTTCAAAGTCTAGGAGCATACTTGTTTTGTAGTTCATAAGGTCTGGTGTTGATTTCAGGTAGTTTTCCATAGTCCTCAGCTTCAACTTAACACCGTAGGCCTCTGCAACCCTGTAGCACTCTAACATCAGATTTTTCAATATTTTGTACGTTTCTGGAAAGGAGAGCATCTCTCCGACAGTAGCTCTGGTTATTACAGAGTAAGGATTGAAAGCCACATTCCAGACCAATTTTTTCCAGAGAGTATAGTTAATATCTTTTGAAGCCCTTGCCTCTATTCCACACTTTTTCATCTCTTCAACTAATGTTTCAACCCTTTGTGATGGTTCTCCAGAGAGCTCTCCAATCTCTAAAAGTCCAGCTGCTTCGTGGACAACTACTCCGGGCTCAGAAACGTAAGTTCCGACAAATGCAGTTGCCCCTAAAACGTGTTCTTTCCCAAGGTACTTTGCCAAAATCTCCTCGTTCTCAATCCCATTCTGGACAGAAACAACTACAGTATCCTCCCTCAGCATTGGCTTTATCAGAGGAGCCACTTTTTCTGTATCGTACGATTTAACGCAGACCAAAACGACATCTGCCTTTCCTGCCTCTTTTGGATTATCTGTAAACTTGACCTTTTCATTTCCCTTTACGTTAAATTCACCGTGTTTAAAGCTCTTAACAGTTAATCCTTTATCCTTCATTGCCCTTAAGTGTTCACCACGGGCTATAAAAACAACCTCGTGACCGCACCTTGCAAGCATTCCGCCGTAAAAACCACCAACTCCACCAGCTCCAAATATTACAAACTTCATTGTAGTCTCCTCGACATTAAACTTTTAAAAATTTCGGTATTTTGAACTTTACTATTCTGAAGTATAACCAGACATAGATAACTATAAAAACAACTGTAAACAACATAAGTAAGTACTTATTGTTCCAAAAGAGCAAAGCAGGAATAGTTGCTACCATCTGAAGTAACCATGGGTAGAATGATGTAAAGGAATTTCTGATTCTTTCGTCTATGTTTTTAAATTTTGGTTTTACTATTCTTTTATAGACAAGCATATGGAAGTGTATAGCATCAGGTTCAAACGGATTCAAGTTACGAGCAAATTTCTTTCTCCATATGGAAAAGAGGGTTTCCCAGATTGGATATATTAACAGTAAAAGGGGGAACCAGGCAGAAACTTGAGGATGTCTGTTGACAAGTAGAATACCGTTTAATCCTGCAAAAAATCCTAACGTATATGCTCCGCCGTCTCCTAAGAATATTTTTCCTAATGGAAAATTCCAGAGGAAAAAGCCTACTACAGCGGCAAAAATTACCAAATTAAAGTAGAGTAAAAATTGGTCTCCTAGTAGAAATGAAAGGTAAGCGTAGGATAGGAAGATAATAACACTAATACCTGAAGCAAGTCCGTTAAAACCATCTATAATATTCATAGCATTGGAAATTCCTGCAAGGGCAAAGGCAGAAAGAAACATTGAAAGAATAAATGAATCCTTTAAAATACTATCTAAAACTGGTATATCTAACCTAATAATATTAGCTCCTAAGAGAAAACAGGATAGAACTCCCGATAGAAACCCCAAAGATAGGCGAACCCTTGGGCTTACCTTTTTAGTTATATCCTCAAGAGTTCCTCCTAAAAAGACCGGTACGGCAGA
The DNA here is from genome assembly GCF_900182585.1 of Balnearium lithotrophicum. Taxonomy (NCBI): domain Bacteria; kingdom Pseudomonadati; phylum Aquificota; class Aquificia; order Desulfurobacteriales; family Desulfurobacteriaceae; genus Balnearium; species Balnearium lithotrophicum. The sequence continues at coordinate 21,300 of NZ_FXTM01000010.1, forward strand.
AATGATTAAAAGGACAACCTCTTTTGTGAAACTCTTCTTAGCTATGTAGAATGCAACAGAAACTACAACCAACGAGAAGAATATAGCAATTCCTCCAGTCCTTGGAACGTCCCATGTATGGAACTTCTGAACTCCTTGAGAAATATCCATAAATTTTTCCTGTTTCATTCTTATGAGAATCCAACACATAATGAAAGTTACTGAAAATGCCAGTATCAGGTATAACATTTCTACCTCTTACTGATGAAGAACTTCTTCTATCAACTCTACGTATTTCTTCAAAATTATCTGTTTACTAAATTTTTCTAAAATTAACTTTCTTCCAGATTTTCCCATAAACGTTCTTTTTTCTGGCGGTAACTTCACCATTTTTTTCATGGCTAAATATAGTTCCTCAGTATCCCTTGGTTTTACTACCAAACCGTTTAAACCGTCAAAGCATACGTCCTTACATCCTGGAACATCGGTCGTTATTATAGGTTTCTCCATAGACATAGCTTCTAAAAGTGTTCTTGAGAGACCTTCTCTGTACGAAGGTAATACGACACAATCGCTACCACAGATGTAGGGACGAACGTCCCTTGTAAATGGAAATATTTTTACAAAGGGAAATTTACGCAATTCTTCTAAGTTACTTTCTTTCAAGGAAGCAGGATTCCCCCTATCTACTCCTCCTAAAAGCCATAGCTGAAAATTTTTGTTATCGTTGTACAGCTTTTTTGATGCCTCTATAAGCTCAACTATCCCTTTGTCCTTGAGAAACCTTCCGATAAATAGAAATATAAATTTTCTCTTCTCTTCCCTTTTGCAAATATCAGGAGAAAAAAAGGAAGGATTCACTCCTTCGCCCGGGATTACAATTCCTTTACTTCCTGTTATATTCTTCAATTCTTGTAGGTCGTGCTTGTTTAAGAAAACAACATATCTATTGCATCTAAAAGCAGCCAAGTATAAGGCTTTAACCAAATTTTTCATAAAGCTTTTTCTAAGGAAAACGTATCCTAATCCAGAAAGAACGCTTATACTTGGTATACCTAAAAGTTTTGCTGCTATGGAACTGTAAATGTTAGGTTTAATAGTAAAGTTGATAACTAAATCAGGTTCTATTTCTCCATAGAGTTTTACAAACTCCATAAATAACTTGAAATCTTTAAATAAATTTGCCCCTTTTCTGTCAAGGTTCCTTAGATTGTAATGTCTGAATTCTCTTTCAAGATACTGTGAATAGTCATCTTTAGGAGCGACTGTGACTACATCAAAACCTGATTCTCTCAATGTACGCATAAGCTCTAAACGGAAGTTCCACAGCGACCAAGAAGTATTGGAAACAAAAACCAATCTTCTTTTCTTAGTAGCTACATCCATCTTTCCTTCCACATTTCAAATACAAACAAAAGCCAAAGTTTGTTATGGTTAACGCCTCTATCATTCAAGTAGTCATTTAGGAGTCTATTAACCTCCTGATGATTAAAAATACCTTCCCTTTTAATCCTTTCAAAATTTAGGTATTCCCTGTACAGCTCTTTAAGCTCACTTTTGAACCACTCGTAAACTGGAACTCCAAACCCCTGCTTAGGCCTATCAACAAGTTCCTTAGGAACGTATCTGTAGAGTAGCTTCCTTAAAAGATACTTACTTATACCGTTCCTCCACTTAAACTCCACGGGTAGACGTGAAGTCCATTCCAATATTTTATGGTCTAAGAAAGGTTCTCTTCCTTCAAGAGAAACAGACATTGTAGCTCTATCTACTTTTACCAGAATATCGTCAGGCAGGTACGTTTTAAGGTCGTAAAGCATCATAAATTCCATTGGATTATCAGGGTATACTTCAAGAAAGTCCAAATTGGTTGGATATCTCCCTTCAAATTTAACACCTAAATCACCTAAATCTTCCTCAAGGAAAAGTTTATTTGATATATCGTACTGTAGTCTGAAGTCCTGATAGGCTTCAAGTACTTTCCTTAATTTTGAATATTTATCCTTAAAGTTGTTCCACTTTGGGAACATAAAACTAAACGTTCTGTAAATCTCTGCAGCAAGACTTGGACTGATTAATCTAAAAGCACCCTTTAGAAGTGAAATAAAAGGTAATCTTGAAAGTTTCTTTATTCGCTCTCCTACTATCCAGTACCTTGTATATCCACAGAACTGTTCATCTCCACCATCTGCAGAGAGAGAGACTTTTACCTGACTCTTGGCAAGTTTTGAAACGAGGTACGTGGGAATTGCTGAGGAATCTCCAAAGGGTTCATCGTAAATTTCTGGAAGTTTATGAATTATATCAAGGGCCTCTTTAGGGGTACAGTAGAACTCTGTATGGTCTGTACCTAAGAATTCAGCTATTTTTTTTGCGTAGGGAGCTTCGTTGTAAGTTTCTTCGTAAAATCCTATAGTGAACGTTTTCGGTTTTACACCTTCCTTTACAAGGAGAGCCGAAACAATTGTTGAATCTATTCCTCCGCTTAAAAACATACCAACAGGGACATCAGAAACGAGCCTCAATTTGAAGCTATCTGTAAGGATTTCTTCAAGTTCGTCTATCAACTCCTCTTCAGGCCTGCTAAGCCACTTTTCCCTTTCCTTTTCTCCTTTAATAAAAAGTGACTCTACATCCCAGTACTTTGTTGTTTTTATATTTCCTTTAGAATCAATAGTGAGAAAGTGGCCTGGTGGTAGTTTGTACGTATTTTTAAAAATACTGTAGTTTCCCGATATGTACCCGTACTGCAGATATAGAGCAAGGGAGACTTCGTTTAGTTCCTTTCTAAATTTAGGATGCCTATGGAAGGACTTTATTTCGGATGCAAACATAAAAGTTCCGTCTCTATAGTAGAAATAGAGAGGTTTTACTCCTATTCTATCCCGGTATAGGTACAGTTTCCTTTCTCTCTTGTCCCAGATGGCAAAGGCAAACATTCCCCTAAACATGTGAACGGCATCTGTGCCCCACCTGTGAAAAGCCTTGAGAACAACTTCCGTATCGGAGTTGGAGGAGAACGTGTATCCCTCAGCTTCTAAATTTCTTTTTATTTCTGTAAAGTTATAGACCTCACCGTTGTAAACGATAACGAGGTTGTCAAACTCCATAGGTTGATGCCCTGAGGGAGAAAGGTCAATTATGGAGAGTCTCCTATGGCCTAATGCAAGGCCTCTTTCCGGTTCTAAATAAACTCCAGCATCGTCTGGACCACCATGGGTTAAGCTGTCTCTCATAGAGACAGCTACCCTTTCAAGGTCATAGTTTCCCCTGTATGTTAAATCCCAAAACCCTGCTATACGGCACATTCTAAACTTCCCTTAGTAATTTTTCCCAGTCCTTAACAATATTTTCGACATCAAAATCCCTAGCTCTCTCTAAAGCCTTTTTTGAATACTTCTTTCTTAATTCTTCATCTTGTAGAAGTTTTCCTAAAACTTCAACCCAAATTCTTTCCCTTTTCTCCAAAGGTTTATTAGCCTTCTTGAACTCCACATCAAACGGAGGCATGAGTACCCCGTACTCTGCAAACTCAGGCTCTTTAGTTTGATAGTTGAAGTCCGTATCTGGAGATAGAATCTCCCTTGGGCCACTTCTGCAGTCAGCTGAGACTACAGGAATTCCACAAGCCATAGCCTCAACTAAGGCATTAGGGAATCCCTCCCATAGGGATGGAAAAACAAACAGTTTTGAACGGGATATGTACTTAAATGGATTTTTTTTAAATCCCAAGAAGTAAACGTCAAAATCACCACTTAGCTTATCCCTATCCCATAGGTAGGTTCTAAGGCCTAAATTCTCTGATAGCTTTACCAAGTAATCCTTTAACTCACCATCTCCAAGTAGAAGGAGTTTTAGCTCTGGAAATTTCTTCTTCAGTTCTCTGAAAATTCTTAGTAAATACCATTGACCCTTTGGCTTTGTTAACCTGCCGACGGTAATAATAAAGGGAGCTCCCTCGAAAATTCCCTCTACAGGCTCTTCTGATAAATTCTGTATTAGATGAATGGGATACGGATTGTAAATTATCTTGATTTTCTCCTCTGGAACTCCAAGCTTTATAAGGCTGTTTTTTACTCCTTGGGAAACTGCTACAACAGTATCTGCTTTTGGATATAAAATTCTAACTAAAAATTTATTAACAACTCCAAATCCCCTGTGACCTTCTAATTGATTCATTCTCACCGATATTACAGTTTTGTGCTTTTTAAATAAATTTGAAACTATGTTAACAAAGTTTGCCCTTTCTAAGAAGGAAATGACGGTATCCTTATTTTTTAATTGGGAAGCCAGCCTCCATGAGTAAACAGGAATAAACAGCGTTTTATACAGCGAATTAGTTTTTATTGTATGTTCAGATAAAATAAAAATTTCTTCTTTGGAAACTTCAAACTTAACACCTTTTTCTAACAAAAATACCTTTTCTACATTTAAAAAAGGAAGAAGTCTTACTAAAGCTGCCTCTGCTCCACCACCTTCAAGAGAGTTAATCAGAAATTTTAAGGACATTAACGATTCTCCCGGCACATTAAAATCCCTTCCCAGTCCTTAACAATATTTTTAACATCAAAATCCCTAGCTCTCTCTAAAGCTTTTCTTGAATACTTCCTTCTTAGTTCTTCATCTTGTAGAAGTTCTCCTAAAACTTCAACCCAAACCTTTTCCCTTTCCCCTAAAGGTTCATTAGCCTTTTTGAATTCCACATCAAAAGGTGGCATAAGTACTCCGTACTCCGCAAACTCAGGCTCTTTAGTTTGATAGTTGAAATCCGTATCTGGAGATAGAATCTCCCTTGGGCCACTTCTGCAGTCAGCTGAGACTACAGGAATTCCACAAGCCATAGCCTCAACTAAGGCATTAGGGAATCCCTCCCAGAGAGATGGGAAAACAAAGACCTTCGAACGAGATATGTACTTGAATGGGTTCTTTCTGAACCCTAAAAAGTAAACGTCAAAATCTCCACTTAAGTCATCTCTATCCCATACGTAGGTTTTAAGGTTCAGGTCCTCAGATAGTTTTACCAAGTACTCCTTTAACTCTCCATCTCCAAGCAGGAGGAGTTTCAACTCTGGAAACTTTCTCTTAAGTTCCCTGTAAATCCTGAGTAAGTACCATTGTCCCTTTTGTTTTGTTAATCTACCAACTGTCGCTATTGTATCTCTGTTTTCGAAAACAATTTCATCGTTGTTAAGTCTTTCTTTGCTTAACTTTTGAATATTCTCAAAATAAAAGGGATTGTATATGGTAACAGTTTTTCTCTCATCAAGTCCAAAATTTTCTATCAAGTCACCTCTTGCGTTGTTTGATATTGTTACCATGAAATTGGCTCTGTTGTAAATGTGTTTAAACATAATCTTGTACAGGAAGACTGTGATTTTTCTCAGTAAACCTTTACCAAGAAAGGGGTCATTCTTCAGCGTTTCTGTATAGTTAACGCGAAATGAGGTTATACATAATTCTTTTCCCTTAGATAGAACGTTTATCAGGTTTGCTGGTTCAAGAAAACTTATGCAAACATCTATGTTCTTTTCCTTTTTTATTTTTTTAGTTAGATACACTCGTCTAATTAAATTTAGAAACTTTGTTCTTAGACCTTTAGACGGTGGAGCTCCCAAACATATTATTTTTTCCCTCGGGACATCGTAAGCTATGTCACTATCATCAAAAACTATTAAGTAATCGAAGTTTAGAGCTCTAAAGAGGTTTACAGCTACCCTCTCAGCTCCTCCCTTAGCCAAACTGTTAATCAAAATTGCCTTAGACATTCCTCAACCTTGCCTGAAAGTAAAGGTATATCCCTCTTCCCTTCAATTTGTAAGAGTATGCTAATGTCATAGGAAAAAGTAGTTTATTTCTGAAGCCTTTTAGTAGTTTTAAAATCCTATAGTAGGGTGATGGATTAATTTTATCCATATCCTCAACTTTTACTGCATTTGCAAGTTTTTGATTTTGCAGAGCTTTTCCCTTCAGGATTACTTTTAATCTATCAATACCACTTCCAAAAACTTTTTTTTCTATGTAGGCAGGGAGTTCTTCCTTTGGAAAGTCCAATTTATAAACCTCTACATTTGAGAAGCCTACTAATTTGAGGGTATTTTCGAGAGCTCCCTTTGAAAAACGAAGAAAGTGGTGGGGAGGATAATCACCATTGAAATACTTCCAGTCAACTTCACTAAACAGTCTTTCCCTATTTGGAACAGAACCGGCAATATATCCTCCCTCCTTGAGTAAACTTTTAACCATTTCTAAAAAATTCCTCAGTTTGTCCTGGTGTTCAAGAACCTCAAAGAACGTTACTACGTCAAACTTTACGTTTTTTTCTTTTGCAAACTCACAAAACTCCTCAAGACTCATAGGATAAACTGTCTCAACCCCTAACGATTTCTTTACTACCTCAACACTTTTTTTATCAAAGTCGATTCCCCAAACTTCAAAGCCATGTTTCTGGGCTTCTCTAAGAAAGATTCCATCACCACACCCAATGTCTAATAGTTTTCCTTTTATTTTCCCTGGAAAATACTTTAAAAAAGCTTTGTGATTTTGACCTATCTTTGTCCTGACTCCCTCATGAAAGGAGGTATACAAATTGAAGACGTCATTTTCGTAGAATTCTGGAACCATTCTAAGAGGTTCCCACCACTGAAGTTCACACTCAGGACACTCGTAAAGTTCGTACTTTTGATTATTAAAGGGTGATTCGTATGCCTCAATGAAACCATCCTTTTTAACTTCTGTTCTGCATATCGGACACTCAACGTAACTATTACTTTTCATAAGATTTATCTCCTAAATAGAGAATTAAATAACTAAATCCGCAAATTAAAAGATATGCTCCAAAGGTACCAAGGCATATTCCCATTATGCCAAGCTCATATACAACTACTAAAAAGTAATTTAAGAGGGCATTCACAACTACCCCAGCTACAGCAACAAAGAAAACAGGTTTAAGGTTCTCCTTTATCTGAAAAACCCTGTAGAATAGCGGCCACAAAAACATAAGAGGAATACTTAGAGAGTAGTACTTTGTAGCCTCGGCTGTGAGAGTTACATCTGTTTTAGAAAAAGCTCCATAGCCAAACAGGAGTTTAACAATAATCTTGGATAAAAAGAAGAAAATAAAAATTATTGGTATAGAAAAAATCAAAACTTTTTTTACATAAAAGTTTAATTTACTTAAACTTCCCCTTGTTTCCGAAAGGGATGTTATAGCCATATGCTCTAATCTCAGTATTACTCTTGGTATAGAAGCTATGGTAAGTCCATAGTAAAGGGAAGAAATTGATTTTTCACCAAGCAGTGAGGCAAAAGCTCTATCGACTACAACAAAGAGGTGAAAAACTCCGTAGAGTGCTGAAAGGAAGAAGAAGTGTTTTAGTAGTTTTTTTGTTGTTTGATTGAAAAAGAGAGATAAATGGATAAACTCTCTTCCGACGTAGAGCATATAGATAGTAGCAACAACTTGTGCAAGTGATAGAGAAATTGGTAGAACAATCCAGCTTTTAAAGAGTGCTAATCCAGTTACAGTGAATAGAAAAGTAACAAAGGAGAATATGAATTCCCCTATAAAGTAGGGAGTAAATCTCCTAACACTCCTTAAAATAGCTCCAAAGTGGTGAAACAAAAAGCTCAAAAGCAGATAGGGCATTAAAAGAAAGTAGGATAGTTTTGTATAGGTAACAGCTTTGGCCTTAAAACCCACTGGAATTTTTAGAATGAAGGGAAGGGAAACTACAGATAGAAATCCCACTGTAAAGATGAGAAAAAGGGTAAAACTGAAGAGTAGTCCTGTGAGTCTTTCAAACTCTTCCTGATTTTCTAACCTTGCTTTGACGAGGTTGGGGACCCCTATAGAGTCAAATACATCTGCAAATATAAGAAAGATTCCTATGAGGGAGAGAGCCATAAAAAAGGCATCTGTCTGGATACTAAAACCTAAAAGTACGGCAATGGCTATGTGTTTAAGATACCCAAATCCCCTTGCAACAATGCTAATAATCGAACTTCTTACTAATGCATCTAATATGTTTTCTTTGTCTGCTACATTAAAAATTGCACTAAAGAATTTAGTCACTTTAATCCCTAAGCCTTGGAATTTAAATCTTGGTTATGTTATAAAACGGAACTACTTTTGATAAGATTCTTTTTATGACTGTCAAATCAGGTTTTTCTTCAACAATCTTCTCCAAGTTATCTAAATATTGTTTTAACTCTTCAAAAGTTAATACTGTAGGATTTCTTGCTATGTATATTTTACTGTGGTAAGTTTTTTCTGTACCTTCCTCTGCGGTTAATAATTCTTCAAAGAGTTTTTCTCCGGGTCTTAAACCAGTAAATACAATATCTATATCTTTATAGGGTTCAAGTCCTTGCATTTTAATTAGCTCTTCTGCAAGGGTAACTATCTTAACAGGTTCTCCCATATCCAAAACGAAAACCTCTCCTCCATTTCCCATAGCTGCTGCTTGGAAGACAAGTAAAACTGCTTCGGGTATTGTCATGAAATACCTTTTCATCTCGGGATGGGTTACTGTCACAGGGCCACCTTTTTTTATCTGTTCGAGAAAAATAGGAATAACACTTCCTCTGCTTCCAAGAACATTGCCGAATCTAACAGATATAAACTTGGTTTTACCTAACTGATTAAAACTGTTGCAAATTATTTCTGCAAATCTCTTAGTAGCTCCCATAATACTCGTAGGGTTTACTGCTTTGTCTGTAGATATATTTACAAATTTCTTTACTCCGTACTTAACCGATAGTTCTGCAAGATTGTACGTTCCAAAAATGTTAGTTTTTACAGCTTCTTCTGGAAAATATTCCATCAGAGGAACGTGTTTATATGCTGCTGCATGGAAAATTATATCTGGTTTGTAATTCTGAAAGATTCTTTCAAGTTTCTTCTTGTCTCTAACATCGGCAACTATAGGAATAAAATTTGCTCCCTTTCTTCTTAATTTATCACTTAATTCTAAAGTTAAGTTATGGAGCTCCGTTTCATCAATTTCTAATGCTATCAGCGTGTCGGGATTAAATTCAATTAATTGTCTTACTATTTCGCTTCCTATGGAGCCTCCAGCTCCCGTAACTAATATTTTCTTTTTGGAGATTAAATCCGATATTCTTTCTCTTTCTATTTTTACCTCTTCTCTAAAGAGCAGGTCTTCTATTGATATATCTTTTAAGTCTTTAATAGGTAACTCTGCTCTATCTGGGAGGTGTTTTAAAGCCGGAATAATCTTTGTCTCTTTTACTCCTGAGTTCCTTAAGATATTGTAAATTTTTCTTATAGCTTTATGATTAAGACTGGGGATAGCTATTACTCCAACTTCTATCTTGTTTTCACTAACTATTTCTGGAATGTCATTTATTTTTCCTAATACCGGGATCCCATGAATTTCTGTTCCTATTTTATTTGGATCATCATCAACAAATGCTATTGGTTTGTAACCTTTTTCTTGAAGTAATCCTCTTGCAATTCTTTCTCCTGTTGTTCCTGCTCCAACAATTAAAGTATTTTTTCCTTGTTTATCTAATTTGAAACTTTCCAGATAAATTCTCTTGGATATTCTTAAAAATCCTGCAAGTACTAGTGAGATTAAGAAATCTATAATTACAACAGACTGAGGAATAGATATTTTGTTAAACTCCATCTGTAGTAAGGAATTGATAATAAAAACTATTAGCGAAAATGAACTTAACCCACCTAAAATTCTTAAAAGTTCTTTTATACTTACAAATCTCCAGTTTATGCTGTAGATTCTAAATAAATAAAAAAAGAAAACCTTAAATATAACAAAAATAGATAGCCATAAAATTATAATGTCTTTGTAATTCTGAGGAATTACAAACTCAAATCTGAGTAAAAAAGAAGCTATAAAACTAAGTATAAATATAAGAGTATCACTTAACAGAAAAAAAACTAAGCGCTTCTTTTTGGTAGGCTTCAGCCAAGTTTTAAGTTTGTTTTTCATCTTATAATCCTTAAGAGAGTCCTTAAAATTAGCTTCAAATCGGTAAAAAAGCCGATGTTTTTTAAATATTTTTTATAATATTCAATTTTTTCAGGTAAAACTCTCTCAATATATACTTTTTCTGTATTATCAGCATTCTCTAAAATTTTCTCTTCATCAATATACTCCAAAGCAGCGTAGTCGGTAATTCCTGGTTTTACTTTAAGGATTTGGTCATAATCATCCTTATACTTTTCAGCATACTTATAAACTTCGGGTCTCGGACCAACTAAACTCATATCACCTTTCAAAACATTTATGAGCTGGGGAAATTCATCTAACTTGTATTTTCTTAAGAATTTGCCTATTCTTGTAACCCTTGGGTCGTTTCCCTTTGTAACCAGAGCTCCCAATTTTTCCGCATTTTCAACCATGGTTCTGAACTTGAATATTTTAAAAGGTTTCCAGTTTTGTCCTACCCTTTCTTGCCTAAAAAAGATACTTCCACCATCTTCCAATTTTATAAGTAAGGCTATTACAGTGAAAAATGGAAACAGAAAAATTAAACCTATCAGAGATAAAGTAAAATCCATTAATCTTTTCATGTACTTTTGATACAGCATAACTTACCTTTTATTTCTCTTTGCTATATCTATTACATTTTCAATTACGTAATTAACTTCTTCTTTTGTCATTCCAGGAAATATAGGAAGTGACAAAACTCTTTCAAATATCCATTCACTGTTTGGGAATTCTTTCGTACTGTAATTAAATCTGCGCTTGTAGTAAGTAAACCGATAGAGAGGAATAAAATGAACACTTGTTCCTATACCCCTTCTCTTTAGTTTCTCTATAAATTGGTTTCTATCTATTTTTAAAGCCTTAAGGTTTAATTTGAGTGGATACAGGTGCCATGAAGAAACTCTATCTTTTTTAACTTTATAAGGAATTAATTCCTCACACTCTCCAAAAGCTTCATTATACTTATTTGCTATCTTTTCCCTTTCCTTCCACATCCACTCTAATTTTTTTAACTGAGCAAGTCCTAAAGCTGAGTTTATGTCGGTAGTATTGTACTTATAACCGTTATCTAAAACGTCGTACTCCCAGCTTCCCTCTTTTGTGTATCTCTTCCATGCATCCTTGCTTATTCCATGAAGTCTCAATACCTTCATCATCTCAGCCCATTCATCGTTATCCGTTGTAACCATTCCACCTTCACCTGTTGCAAGAGTTTTTGTGGCATAAAAACTAAAAGCAATTAAATCCCCTATAGTTCCAACTTTTCTACCTTTATACCATGCAGGAAGGGAATGTGCAGCATCCTCTACAACGTAGAGATTGTACTTTTCAGCTATTTCCAAAATTTCGTCCATATCTGCAGGTTGTCCTGAGTAGTGAACAGGAATTATTGCCTTTGTTTTTGGAGTAATCTCCTCCTCTATCTTTGATACATCTATAAGGTGTGTTTCCTTTTCTACATCCACCAAAATAGGCTTTGCCTTAAAATAATTTACTACTTCGGCAGTAGCAACAAATGTAATTGCAGGAACTATAACCTCTTCTCCTTCCTTTAGCCCTATAGCTCTTAGCGCTAGGTGGAGAGCTGCCGTACACGAATTAACAGCAACAGCATTTCTACAACCTATATAATCTTTAAACTGACTTTCAAACTCAATTGTTTTCTTTCCCATGGTAATCCAGCCTTTTTTCAGGCTGTCAACAACCTCATTAATTTCATCTTCTGTTATACATGGTTTATGGAAAGGGATTTGCATAACTTCACCTCTTTTACGACTTATAAATTTTCTAGAAGATTTGCATATTTCCTTGCTAATTTAGTGTAAGAATGATTTTCTATAACATATTTTCTACCATTTTCACCTAACCTTTTTCTTTCCTCAGGATTCATCTTATATAACTTCAAAATAGCATCTGCTATTGCTTCAGGATTCTCTGCTTCAACTGATAATCCACAATTCGCCATCGTTACAATATCATTTTTTGTATTTATTGCATGAATTATTGGTTTAGCTGCATACATATAGTCAAAAATTTTATTTGGAGAAACACCATATTTGAATAGATTTTTTTTCCTCAATCCTATGTAACACACATCTACTAGGCTTAGTAAACTTTGAATTTGATTTTTAGGAATAGCTGGTAAAAACTTAATATTACTGTAGCCTTGAGCTAATTTTTCTAATTTTCCTTTTTCTCCCCCTTTCCCTACTATCAGAATCAATATATCTTTATAATTTCTTAAAATTTTCCCCGCTTTAATTAAATATTCTAATGCATTGGCAATTCCAATGGTTCCAGTATAAGCAACTATAAACTTGTTTTGCGGAATTTTGTTTCTTATATCTTCAGATAAAGGTTCAATTCTTGACATTTCCTCCAAATCTATACCATTTGGTAAATATATAAAATTTCTATTAAATCCATTTTCCTTTAAATACTCTCCATAATTTGGCAAAACAGATACAACCAAATCAGCTTTTTTTATTGCTAAAGTTTCACAGTATTTAAGCAGTCTAATAAAAGGATGTTTTGGAGAATAGTTACCAAGTTCAACAATAGATAAAGGCCATATATCCTTAACTTCAAAAATAAACTTTGAAGAGAAATTTTTTACGAGTTTAATAGTCGGAATAACAGGTAAAGTTTCCATCGGAGAAAGAATAATATAGTCAGGTCTTGATAATTCGTTTAGGGGTAATTTAATTAGAGAATAAGTAAAATTAATCCACTTTAAAACTCTTCTTTTGTCCGTTGAATTTGAATATTTAGGAACTTTTATCCACAGGTAATTTATACCATCAATATTTTCTGATCTGAATTTATTATCTACCTTAGGAGGATTTCTAAAAAGATGAGAGAAAGATGCAGTTATTATAGTTACGTTATAGTTAAGTTTGGTTAATTCCTTTCCTAAATAGTAATGTCTGAATTCCATACCATGATATGGAGAACCAGCATACTCATTAATTATCCAAATATTCTTCTTCACGACTTTACTAAAACCTCCACTATTCTATCTGAAGCATTTCCCCTACCGTATAGAGAGCCAATATTTAATTTTTCCTCCATTTTAGTTACCATCTCTGTAACACATTTAACGATATCCTCCTTCTTGGTTCCAGTGAGTTTATTAAAACCTATTTCTATTAATTCGACCCATTCTGTTTCATTTCTTGGAATTACACAAGGAGTTCCCCAGAAATAACCCTCTTTTTGAACACCACCAGAGTCTGTTATTATAAGTCTTGCATTCTTTTCTAAAGCCAACATTTCAAAATAAGATACAGGAGGGATTAACAACAAATTTTTACTTTTAGAATGAACATCTATGCCAAAATTCCGCAATGCTTTCTCAGTTCTTGGATGAATAGGAAATAATATTTCCCATCCTATCAAAGCAATTTCATTTAATGCCTGCCAAATATTTTCTAAATTCTCTTTTACGTCTGTATTTTCAGCTCTGTGTATTGTAGCTAATATAAATCTCTTTGGTCTTACATTATGTTTTTCTAAAATTTCCTTCTCATTAACTCTCTGAATACTCTCCAAAGCAACATCGAACATAACATCACCAACATTATATATACCATTAAATATCCCTTCTTTATGAAGGTTTTTAACAGCTGTTTCTGTAGGTGCAAAAAGCCATTTAGAAACATGGTCCGTAAGAACTCTATTTATTTCCTCAGGCATTTCCTTATTAAAACTTCTTAATCCTGCTTCCACATGAGCTACAGATATATGAAGTTTAATCGCTGCTAAAGCACCAGCTAAAGTAGAATTTGTATCGCCGTAAACTATTACAACATCAGGTTTTTCTTTCAACAAAACTTTTTCTATTTCTATAAGCATTTTGCCAGTTTGTTCTCCGTGATTTCCAGAACCAATTCCAAGATAATATTCAGGCTTTGGTAGTTCCAATTCTGAAAAGAACACATCAGACATATTAAAATCGTAATGCTGTCCAGTATGAACAAGAATTTCCTTAATCCCTTTAGTTCTTAGCTTCTTGGAAACCAACGCAGCCTTTATAAATTGCGGCCGCGCTCCTACAATGGAAATAATTTTCATTCTTCAAGCTCCTTTATAGCTTCTTTGTAAGACACAAATTCAAATCTATTTTTTATAAGATATCTTATTAGCCAAATATACCAATTTTTCCAACTTAAAAACGAATCTGAAAAATATCTGTCGTGAAATAATATTGAAATATATTTGATATTTTTATTAAATAAAGCTTCTATTAATTTTTTTGTTTCATCTTTAATTTCACCAAAAGTTTTACTTTGCCATCTTTTTCCTCTTCCTTGAATCACATAACCATCCATAATGTGCAAAGGGAATTCCCACATATCTCCAATTTTAAACGGGTTTATCTCCTTAAAAACAGAAGAATCAAATAAATAACCGGCTTTGGAAAGATAATTTAATGTATCCTTTCCTACTCTTAAGTAATGCATGCGAATACCAAATCTATTTTTACCAGATATTTTTTTAAAGGTTTCAAATTCTCTTTTTATATCTAAAAAATCATTAAACGCTATACCATGAACACCAACATCAAAGCCAGAAAACTTGACAAGATTTATATAATCTCTAGCATCTTTTAAGTTGTAAGACAACCCTAATCCATTTGATACCCCAAAGAAAAAAGTAGCAGGAATATTGTACTGCTTATTAAACTCTATCAGTTCAGAAATATTGTTCCATTTATTTTTTATAAAATTTTTAAATCTATCAACATATTCATTTACTGAAATAGAACCAATTAACAACTCTATTGAAGACCTTACAATAAACTTTGGTATTATCAAATCCCTTTTATGTTCCCAAACAGTTAAGTGATCAACATCATGTGAGATTATGACTTTCATCTATCAATGTTCCTTCACACTAATTTTTGCATTTATGGTAGTATTTTAAATTAGCCTCTAAAATTATAAAAAACAATAGCAATATTGTAAATCTGTAAGGATCATAGGTTATAAATAATCCACGCAATATTACATAAATTATAATAAAATTAGATATAAATTTTAAATATTCGAATTTTTTGAGCGAGTAAAATAGGAAAAGAACTAAAGTCATAAAGTAGAAAAAAAATCCTAATAGTCCGTATTGGATTGTAAAGAAAAAAAACATATTATGATAATCTCTTCCACCTGTGAGTATTTTATTGGCTTGGTCACCTAAACCAGTTAAAATGCATTTATCTAAATTGGAAAAGTAGGTTTGAAAGATATAAGCTCTAGTTCTATCTCCAACTTTTGCAATGAAACTTAGCCAGTCTTGGAAATTCGAACTGAATATTAGATGATTAGCTAATAGAAGTTTTTTAATTTGCTCATTAGAGATAAGTAAATTATATTCTACATAGTGATTATTAAGGTATTTAAGTAGTATGACAAATATCAAGGTGAATAAAACTGCTAATCTATTTCTTTGTAAGATTAGAGTTATTAGTAAAGATAATAAATAAGCTACTAAGTGTGATTTAGAAAAATGGAGCAAGGGAAGAAAGTAGACAAAAGTTAGAAGTAATTTGTTAGGTTTGTAATATTTGTAGTATATCCAACCTGTTGTGAAAGTTATAAATATGATATATAAAGATAATTCATTAGATGAGAAATTAAAAATGGTGCTATTTTTCATTAAAATTTTCCCATGTTCTTTATCATAATGTCCAATGATAAATGAGAAGATGAATTGAAATAACAAAGATAAAATAAATAAAATTTTAATTATTAAGGATAAATTATATTTATATAGTACACTATAATTTAAAAAAAATAAAATTGGGGTTAGTACGAAGAGTATAGCTTTTATGGGAAGAAATAAAGAGGAGGATTGACCTGTAAATATAGTTATTATCATGGTTATTCCTACTAAGAAAATCAGTAAAAATAGTAGTTTAATATTTATTATTTGTTTATATATGTCAGAAATAAAAAAAGGTTTATGAATAAAAAGAAGTAAACTTAATGAATAAAAAAAGACTGTTAAAGTTAAATAGTTTATTGGAAAAATAATCATCGTATTAAAGAACCAAGATAAAATTAAAAAGGAAACTAACATATAAAGAACAACCTTAACTTTAATCCTGATCATTTTTAAATATACTAAGTAATTTTTTTTCAAATATGTAATTCGAATAATATTTCTCATAAATTTCTAAAGCCTTTTCCTTTAGTTTTCTTTTCAAGGATTTATTAAACAAAATTTGTGGTGAAAGATCCGTATATAACAATCCTCCTCCTAATTTTATCTTCTCATAAGTAGGAGGTCTTTCATTTCCTATTATGGGAATTCCTAGCGATAAATAATCAATATCTTTATTAGCTTCTTGGTAGAAGAAGCTTTTATTTTTTCCAGTAATTAAGCTTAAGCCATATAAAAAATGTTTTTGAGAAAAGTCAAAAAGCAAGTTAAATAAGTTCTTTGTAGAGGTTCGCGGATAAAATCTTACATTCTGAGGCAAAGAATCTTTATTTAATTTATAACAATAATCTCCTATTACAAAAATCGGAAAGTTATTAAATTCCAGTGCTAGTTTGATAATTTGTTCTGCACCTTTTTCTAACGAGAATTGACCTATGTAAATAAAGGCAGGAGGAAGATTTGGATTGTTGTTGAATTCTTTCTTTTCAAAAGGAGAAGTATAGGGAATATAAGAAACTTCCTTTTTAATTTTTTTAAATCTTTTATATAAAAACCAGGAATTTACAATTGCTTTAGAAACATACCTCCTTACTATTAAATCTTCTATTTTAACCAGAAGTTGTTTTACAGGATAAGAAATAATGGAATTCTTGGTAATTTTGTAAGAATAATAATAAGGAAAAATATCTATTATTTCATATATAATTTTTTTCTTTGTAGCAGTTTTAATATCATTAATTAAAAAAAGTAAGGTTAACATGTCATATATAACAAAATAATCATACATAACAATAAATTTCTCCATTTCCCTCTTAAGGTAAAGATTTCTACTTAATATTCCCTTTCCTTTAGGAGGATGCAATATGTCTACCTTAAAGCCATTTTTTTCTAATATCTCCCTTTCCTTCAAAATACGAGGATGAGGTGGGTTCATATGATATGGTGTTATCACAAGAATAGAGAGTTTGTTATACATCACATTTGCTTCCCTTTTTAATTGGACTTATATACCTATAATTTATTAACCAAGGTAAAGAGGAAAAAGCGATTAAATTTTTTTCTAGAAAAGAAAGTTTTTCTTGCCATTCCTTATCTAAATTTAAGTTTACTTTTCCTGTTTTAAACCTAAAAGGATTTCCAGCAAGAGTGTGATTAGCATGTAGTATAATACAATTTTCTTTACATATAATTTTTCTAACAACTGAATCCGATCTTAAATTTAGGAACTTAAAGATATTAATTAACATTTTTCCTGGATTTGATACTAAATCTTCATATTTAAGCCTTAAATACCTAACATTTTCTTTGGTAACTAATTTGTTAGCTATATAATTTGTAACGTTCCAATGAACTGTAGTCTTGAGAGAAGGATACTGTGGCATATAATCATACTTATTAGGGGCTATAGGTTTGAGTTTCTTCTTTTTCCAAGAATAAGCTACTCCTCTCGGATCTCTTATTAGATGGATAAAATATAGTTCCAAATTATCATTTAAAGACAATATATGAGCAAGAACAGGATGCTTTGACGAATCTATTAAATACTTCTTTTGAGAAACTTCTAAAATAGACTTATAAAATTCTGTATATATTTTATTTATAATAGTTGCATTAGTTTTATACCTATTGAAGAAATAATTCCTTATTCGTACAGTATTCTTAAGGAGATAAACAAATTTTTCAAAGTTAATATTCATTTTTTTTAAAGTTTTATTAAAATGACTATCTATTTTTTTCCAAATTTCGCATTCATAAAATGGGACCCCACAGCTACATAGTTGATTCTTAAGAAAAGCTCTTTCCCATCCATGAAAAGATTCTCCAATAGCAAAGACATCTTCATGTTGTCCAAGCATTCTTTCCAGAAGGGTACTTCCACTTCTTCCACTACCAACTATGTAAATTATTTTAAGTTTATTACTTAACATTATACCTCACCTCTTAAAAGGAACATAAAGAATCCAATTACCTAAGATATTTTTAATTTTTATAGAAAAGATGAAATTCCAAAAAACGACACTTATCGAACTTGCAATAGCAGCTCCTATAATACTATACATAGGAATTAGCAAATAATTTAAAATTATATTCAATATAGCCCCAATTAATATTACATTCTGATGGAATTTTTGATATCCTGTCATTCGTAAAATATAACCAACGCTTCCAGTAACAGCATTTACAAACTGTCCAAGGGTTAGAATAATTAGAGCCGTTGTTCCTGCTTTAAAGTCTTCTCCAAATATCCTAAGAATTAGCTTAGGAAAGACTAAAAATATTGATAATATTGGAAAAGAAGTCCAAAATATCAACTTGGTTGACTGCTGAGCAACTTTTGCTAATCCCTTTACATCTCCTTTCCCCCAGAACTCTGCAAATTTCGGAGCTGCTATTGTATTGATTGCCATTAATGTAATACTCGTTATCATAGACACCCTTAAAACTACATTATATATCCCAACTTCTCTTTCCGTTTTAAATATCCCTAACATTATAGTATCTGTCCAACCCATTATCAAGGCCAAAGAACTTGAAAAAAGCATCGGGATTGAAACGGAAAGAATAGTGGCGTAAGATAATGTTTCGTTAATTGGTCGCTTTATTTGCTCTTTAGTGTATTGGCTAATCGATGGATATGAATTAGTTAATTGTTTCTTCCATAAGAAAAATGCCATTAACGAAATTACAAACTCTGATAAAATATATATAAAAATTGGTATTTGGTTTATCTGTCTAATTGTTAACTGCTTTACTAATAATGTTATACATGCGAGTAAACTTGAAGCTAATATAAATATTCCTGCTTGTTGAAGGAGCATATATTCTTTTATCTTCTTTAATCCTCTTAAAGACTCTGTATGTATAAAAAGTAAAACAAAAGGAACTATTCCTATTGAAGCTATTTTAAAGTAACGTTCAAGATGAGGTTTTTTAAATACAATTTCTGCTATGTATCCAGAGAAAAAGAAAACAGTTACAGATAAAATTAGAGAAAAAGGAAAAACAAGCTTTATAGCTTTTTTATATACGTCTTTTACCACTTCCCATTTCCCCTGTGAAGAATACTCAGCCACAAATCTTAAAAGTGCCGTATCCATTCCAAGCCTTCCAATCACAGAGGAGATTTGAAGAAGAGTAAAAGAAAGAGCAAAAGCTCCCATTGCCTCTGCACCGTATCCACGGGTAATTAAAAGTGTGAAAATGTAACCTGCAACTATTCCAACTATTCTCAAAATAAAGGCAATAGAGGAGCCTTTTAAAATTTCCTTAAAATGTTCATCACTATTTATTTTGTCCCTTAACAATCCTATCTTATTAAACATCTTAATTTTTATCTTCCTGTCGCCCATTTTATTAATATTTCTGCAACTTCAGGTCTTGAAAACTCTCTAGGTAGTTTCTTCCCTTCCTTCAGCATTGCTCTTACTTTTGTTCCACTTAAGTGAACGTGAAATTCCTTTGAATGGGGACAGGTTTTAGCCGTTGCCATACTTTCGCACTTCTTACAGTAAAAGGCATGTTCAAACTTTAAAGGCTGTATTTCTAATTCATCTACAAATTGCTCTACAAACTCTTGGGCTTCGTAAGTTCCGTAGTAATCTCCAACTCCTGCATGGTCCCTTCCAATTATCATATGGGTAGCACCGTAATTTTTCCTCATAAGCATGTGATGAACAGCCTCCCTCGGTCCTGCATAGTGCATTGACGCAGGTAGAACAGATAAGTGAACTTTATCCTTATTAAAGTAATTGTCTATCAGAACTTCATAACACTTCATTCTTACATCTGCAGGAATGTCATCGGGTTTAGTTTCTCCTACAAGAGGATGTATCATTACTCCATCCATAGGTTCCAATGCTGTTTTTATTATGTACTCATGGGCTCTGTGAATGGGATTTCTTGTTTGGAATGCAACTATTTTTTTCCATCTCTTCCTTTTTATGTTTTCTCTAACTTGAGCAGGGTCTAAGTAGTACTTTTCGTCTATTCCCTGTCTAAGAGGTCTATTTAAGAGCCTAACTATTTCGCCACCAATGAAATTATTTCCTGCTTGTTTTACAACTCTCACTCCAGGATGCTCAATATCTGTAGTCTTAAAAACATTTTTACAGTAATTTTCAAGGTCAAGGTTAAACTTATCTTCAATTACCATTATTGCTATTGGCCTATTATTTTTATCATAAAGAGCCACTTCATCACCAATTTTAAGCTCTTTAAAAATTTCTTCTGAAACGGGTAAAACTATAGGTATTGACCACAAAAGTCCGTTCTTTAGGTGAATGTTATTTATTACTTCCTCTGCATCCTCCTTTGTCATAAAGCCCGTTAAAGGGGAAAATCCTCCGTTCGCAATCATTTCGCAGTCGCTAACGTATCTGTTGGCAATTACTATTTTTCTTAATGTTTCAGCCTTTTCTAACAGTTCTCTTCTTTCTTCCTCTTTAGCCATTTTGTTTATTAGTTTTCCACCGTGTGGATTTAACATTATTCAGCCTCCAAGTACTTGTTTTCTTTTAAATAGTTAATGATTTTCGTAACACACTCTTCTAAACTCTCTTTGTGAGTTTCTACAACTATTTCTGGATTTTCAGGCTCCTCGTACGGGTCATCTATCCCTGTGAAATTTTTGATAATTCCTTTCCTTGCCTTTTTATAAAGTCCTTTTACGTCTCTTCTTTCACAGACTTCAAGAGGACATTTTACATAAACCTCAATAAACTCTCCTTCTTTTACTAAACTCCTTACGAACTGTCTATCCTGTCTATATGGAGAAATAAATGCTGTTAATGTCATGATTCCAGCATCTACAAATAGTTTTGCTACCTCTCCTATTCTTCTAATATTTTCCTTTCTATCCTCTGCAGAAAAACCTAAATCCTTATTCAGTCCAGTTCTAATGTTATCTCCATCTAAAACATAAGTGTGTACTCCCATTTCAAAGAGTTTCTCCTCTACCGCATGGGCAAGGGTCGATTTTCCACTACCAGACAGTCCCGTAAACCATAAAATGGCTGACTTGTGTCCCTTTTGCCTTTGTCTGTCCTCTTTTTTTATTCTTCCCTCGTGAGGAATAATAATTTTATTTTCTTCCATCTTTCCTCCTTAAAAGTATAAAAAGTAAAGGCCAATTATACACACCAGTCCATATACTATAGAGATAGGAATACCGATTTTGAGAAAATCACCAAATTTGTAATTACCTACACTGTAAACCATCAAATTCGTTTGATATCCTATAGGAGTAATAAAACTTGCAGAAGCTCCAAAGGCTACAGCAAGGATAAAAGGTTTTGGGTTAACAGATAATAGGCTTGCAGAAGAAACGGCAATCGGAAAGGTTATTGAAGCTGCTGCAACGTTTGTTACAAACTCTGTTAAAAGGTTTGTAATTACGTAAACTGCTGCTAAACTACCTATTATTCCGATTGGAGAAAATACTTCCTGAATACCTTTTGCAATAGTATCTGAAAAACCAGAATTTATAATACCTTTCCCAATTCCTACTGCCAATGCAGCAATTATTGCAAGGTTTAAATCAAGTCCCTTTTTTATTTCTGAATAGGTGGCTACTTTTGTAAGAATGAATAGGGTTATTATGAGTAACAATCCGGTAAATAACGGAATTATATTAAAAGCTGAAAAAAAAATAAGAATTAGGAAACTGAGAAATACAAAGTTCCCCTTTTTCCTATCAATATTGAAGATTTCCTTAACTTTAGAAATTACATAAAAATCGGTTGTATCCTCTGCTCTTTTCCAGAAATCTTTACCTGCTAACAAGAGAAGTAAATCTCCAGGTTTCAGAATTATTTCTCCAATTTTTCCCTTGAGTTTCTCACCATTCCTGTGGATTGCTAAAATAGCAGCATCGTATTTTGCTCTAAAATCGGTTTCTTTAATTTTTTTATTTATTAACGAAGAATTATTCGAAATTACAATCTCAACAATATTCATTCTCTCATCATTTATATTACAATAATTGGGAAGTGATATTCCTATATTTGACGATATTAAATCTGTAATTGCTTCTGTTTGACCAACAAATATTAAGATATCTCCACTTTCTATAATCTCTTCAGGAGAAACTGGAGATATAACTTTTCCTCTTTTAATAATCTCAGCTAAAAATAATCCTTTCAAATTTCTTAGTTTAGCCTCTTTAATGCTCTTACCAATCAACCTTGAATTATCTCTAACAATTGTTTCTACGATATACTCTTTTTTCCTCTCTAAAAAAGTTTTTATCGGGTCTTCTCTATCGGGGAGAAGCTTGTAACCAAAAAGGTATATGTATAAAAATCCCACAAGAGTTGCTGGAATACCTATATAGGCAAAGTCAAAGATACTTAGAGGGTTTAATCCTTTCTCTATTGCAAGTCCATTAACTACGAGGTTTGTCGAAGTTCCAATTAAAGTTATTGTTCCTCCTAAAATTGAAGCGTACGATAAAGGAATTAGAAGTTTTGATGGAGATATGCTCTTTTTTTTACTCCACTGATACACATACGGAAGGAGCATTGCAACTATAGGAGTATTATTAAAAAATGCAGATATTGTAGATGTAGATAAAAACATCCTTCCTAAAAAGGATTTGTAGGACAGATTTTCTCCAAGAATTTTGGAGAAGTAAAAATTTATTACTCCTGTTTTTTGTATGACATTACTCACTATTAGAAGAAGAAGAATGGAGGCAATAGAAGGATTTGAAAAGCCAGATAATGTTTCCTGGGGTGTTATGATATTGAATACATTCAATAAAGAAACTGCAATGAGAAAGGTTGCAGCAGGGTGAAACTTTTCTGAATATAACCCCCATAAGAGAAAGAATAACGTAAAGATTATAATCAGATGATTAAAACACATTTGGTCTCAAAGCTATAAAGTAAGGGTTTATTAAGTTAGGTTTATTGTATTCAAGTTCAGGCAGTTTGTTTAAGTCCTTTAAATCCTTAGTTTTAGAATATTTCACAATTCTTCCACCAGCAGCTTTTAGAACTGCATGAGCTGCCGCTGTGTCCCACTCCATAGTTGGTGCCAACCTGGGATAAATATCTGCTTTTCCTTCTGCCACAAGGCATATTTTAAGGGAAGAACCGATTGATACTGTTCTAATCTTGTCATAATAATTCTCAAGAAATCTTATAAAATCTTTGGTTTCTTCATTTAAGTGAGATTTACTTGATACTACTGCTAAATGGTCTTTTACTGGGTTATTTTTTAAATTCAGTTTAATGTTTTTTTCATTTTCTATCTTAAATGCTCCTGATTCTTTACTGCCATAATATATTATACTTTTAGCAGGAGCATAAACTATTCCTAAAATAGGCTGATCTTTGTAAATTAGTGCAATATTTACAGTAAATTCATCATTCCTCTTTATAAATTCTTTTGTTCCGTCTAAAGGATCAACCAACCAAAAGTATTTCCAGTTTTTTCTTTTCTTAAAAGAAATATTCTTTCCCTCCTCGCTTAGAATAGGATAATCTGAAAAACTTCTTAAACCTTCTTCAATTATTTTGTGAGCTCTTCTATCTGCGTCTGTTAGAGGAGATTTGTCCTCTTTGTATTTTATGTCCAGGTTTGAGTTGTATATATCTAAAATGGCATTTCCAGCAAATTTTATAATCGAAATTAGTTTCTCAAAAAGGTTGCTGTTCATATTAAATTTCTCTTAAAGTTTCTAAAATTTTGGAAATTTGAAATTCTCTTATTAAAGGTTCTATTGGTAAACTTAAAACGCTCTGTGAAGCTAATTCACTATTTTTTAAACTTTCAGAAATTTCCATACTGCTGTTTATAAATACTTTCATTTTATGCAATGGTATAGGATAGTAAACCATTGAGGATATGCCATTCTCCTTTAATTTTTTCTGTACATCATCTCTATTTCTATTTAATACTCTCACAGTATACTGGTGATAAACATGATGAGCTTTGGAATGTTCAAAGGGTATTTCAATCCAGTTTAAATCCTTTAATTTCTCACTGTAATTATTTGCTATTTTTCTTCGTCTTTTATTAAACTCATCTATATATTTAAACTTAGCAAGCAATATTGCAGCTTGAATTGTGTCAAGCCTTGCGTTATAGCCTATATAATCAACATTGTATTTGTCTTTACCTCCGTGTTTCCTAAGCATTAAAAGGAGTTCGTAAAGTTCATCATCATTGGTGGTTACCATCCCTCCATCGCCAAATCCACCTAAGTTCTTAGAAGGGAAAAAACTAAAACACCCCGTATCCCCAAAAGAGCCTGTCTGTTTACCGTCCCACCGAGCTCCAAAACTCTGAGCACAGTCTTCAACTACAAATAAATCGTTTTCTCTGGCAATTTTCATTATTTCGTCCATATTTGCAGGATGACCATACAAGTGAACAGGAATTATACCCTTTACTTTCCTTCCGTATTTTTTAACCGCTTTTTCTATCAATTCTGGATCTATAGTGTAAGTTTCTAAGTCAATATCAACAAAAAGAGGGGTAGCTCCAGCTCTTAAAATAGCTTCTCCTGTTGCAGTAAACGTGAATGGAGTGGTTATTATAAGGTCTTCCTTATCCCAGAATTCTTTACCGGTATTTTTTATGGCGAGAGCTCTCAAAGATAAAACAAGGGCATCTGTTCCAGAAGATACTCCAACTGCATACTTTGTCCCTATATATTGAGCCACTTTTGTCTCAAGCTCTTTAACTTCATCACCAAGAATATATTTTGCTTTAGACATGCACTTTAAAACGGCTTCATCAATTTTTTCCATCATAGACCTATATTCCATAGGTAAATCAAGCATAGGCACAGTACCTGAAAATGAAGAAGATTCGAACAATTCCTTCTTTTTTAGAGCCTCATCTGGAGTTAAAACTGGCAACCCCATTGATGGAAAATCTTTGTCGTTTGAGATTATAATTCCATCGTTAGCAATTCTCTTAAAGCTCAGCACTATTAAAGCATCTTCACCGTCTTCAAAATCTAACGCCTTTGAAGCATCCATACCTGAGGTTGTGACTATCTTGAATTTTGTTAGTAGCTCTTTTTTAAACTTTTTTTTATCAACTTTATACTTATTAAGAAAATAGTCCAACGTCGCTACCATAGAAGAGGTTATAAACAGTTCATTATAGGAATTTACTAACCTATCAACTAATTCCTTACTAATTTTATTCCTGTTAAGTACTGCATCTAAAATTACATTGATATCTACTAAAATTTTACTCACCGTATTTCTCCTCCAAATGTTTATACCACTCTTCCTTAAAGTTAACTTTAGAAAGTGGAAATTCTCCTACAGTTTCTCTTAGTTTCTCAACAAATGATTCCATATTTGTAGTGGGAATTACTTCTTTTACTATTATCCCTTCATCGCGGAATAATGATAAAATACGCAAAATTTTCTTTCCGATGTCTCTATCTTTAACTTCTATCACTATTTGCATAACTAATCACCTCCTGTCTAAGTAATATTTTTTACTTTTAACTCCCTTCTTTTCATTTACCTTTAAAAAATTATGTTGTTATCTTTGTTCATATTTACTTCTGAGCACATATTCCAATGCCTCCTCATCGGTCAAATTAGATATATTTTCCCTTCCTCCGTAAATTTCACTTAAATACTGCAAAAACTCGGTTAGCGGTTCCTTTTCAGTCTTATCCTTGATCTCAACTTCCATTTCTTGTTTGTTTTCTAAACCTTTTAACATCGGAATTAGAAATCCATTCTCTACTCTTTTAGCCTTAATTCTCCTACTTTTCCTCTATAACACTTTTCTATATCTTCTCTTCCAAAGGATAGAATAAATTCTTCTCAAAAATATAAACGCTTCCACAGTTGGGACAAGTAATCATTAATCCATTCCCACTTGTCTTTGCATTTCCCTTAATTTCTTCTTTATGAATTAGAACTACTCCACACTTGCAGACCCAGCCAACTCTTTTTGCTGGAACTCCAACGTAAAGGGCATAATCCTCAACGTCTGATGTAACTACTGCTCCTGCTCCTATCATAGCGTACTTACCAATTGTATTTCCACAAACTACAGTTGCATTCGCTCCTATCGTTGCACCAGTCTTTACTAAAGTCTTTTTGAATTCATGTTTTCTTTCTACAAAAGCTCTCGGAGTTAAAACGTTTGTAAAGACACAGGAAGGTCCACAAAAAACAAAATCTTCAAGTTCTACTCCTTTGTAAACTGATACGTTATTTTGAATCTTACATCCGTCACCTATCTTTACATCAGGGCCAATCATACAATTTTGACCAACTATGCAGTTTTTACCAATTTTGGTATTTGGCAATACATGGGAGAAATGCCAAATTTTTGTTCCCTCTCCTATTTCTACGGGAGAATCTATATAGGATGATTCATGAACAAAGTAATTTTTACCCTTCATACAACTTCTCCACTGCAAGAGGATGTGCTCTTTCATTAAAACCAACCGGTTTTATGTTCCTTATTCTATAAACCAACTCTATAGAAGGTCTTGCCTCCTCTATTCCAAAGCCATTGCCATCTAATATATTCTGGTAAACAACAGTGTGTAAATCTGTGAAGCCACCCGAAAATTCTATTTCTTCTCCATCAAAAGTTATAGACCTATAGGTTCTTTGACCTTTCTGTTTTATTTCTTCTGGAAGATCCTTACGGTCAACTGATAGAAACCACCTTACGTTTGCTCTTTCAAGTTCTATGTAACCTGTCATTTTTCTTAATGGTTCGGAGTAATGGACTTCCTGGTGTTGTACGTTCCCAAAAATCCAGATGAGCATGTCAAAAAAGTGAATTCCAATATTCGTGGCCACTCCTCCAGACTTATTCAAGTCACCTTTCCAGGATATGAAATACCATTTCCCTCGGGATGTAATGTACGTAAGGTCAATATTGTATTTTTTATCCCTTTTTGGGTATTCCTCTTCTACTCTTTTTTTTAGTTCTAATATTGAAGGGTGAACTCTAAGCTGCAAAATGTTGTAAACTCTTTTACCTGTTTCTTCCTCTATGTCGGATAAGGCGTCTAAATTCCAAGGATTCAAGACAAGGGGTTTTTCACATATTGCATCTGCACCGTTTCTAAGGGCAAATCTAATGTGAGCATCATGAAGGTAATTAGGCGAACATATAGACACATAATCTATTTTTGTTCCCCTTCTCCTCAGTTTATCAATGTGTCTATCAAACCTTTCAAATTCTGTGAAAAAATCGGCATCTGGAAAGAAATTGTCTAAAACTCCAACACTATCACATCTATCTAATGCTGCTACAAGCTTATTACCTGTGTCCTTTATTGCCTTCATATGTCTTGGTGCTATGTATCCAGCTACTCCAATAAGAGCGAAATTTTTCATTACAACCTCCAGTAAAGAAAGCCTTCTTTCTCTGCTTTTTCTCTATCATAAATTCCCTTTATATCTATTAAAATTGGCTTACCGTCATCCTTTGTAAGCTTTTTATAGTCTTTAAGAGTCAAATTGTCAATAAAAGTTTTATGTTTTACAGCTACTATTACTGCATCGTAGGGAGCATAACTTTCCATATTTTCTATTAACTCAATTCCATACTCTTTTTTAACTTCATCCGGATAAGCAAATGGGTCATAAATATAAACATCTACTCCAAAGTCTTTAAGCTCGTTATAAACATCAATAACCTTTGTGTTTCTGATATCCGATATGTTTTCTTTGAATGTTATTCCCAATATCAAAACTTTACTTCCTTTTACTGCCTTTCCTGCCTTAATTAATTCCTTTACCGTATTCTCTGCTACAAATTTTCCCATATAGTCGTTTATTCTTCTCCCTGCGAGAACAACTTCTGGATGGTATCCTATAGCTTGTGCCTTAAAGGTTAAATAGTAGGGGTCAACACCTATACAGTGTCCTCCTACAAGGCCAGGTTCAAATTTTAAGAAGTTCCACTTTGTCCCAGCTGCCTCCAAGACAGCCTTTGTGTCTATTCCCAATTTATTGAAAATCACAGAAAGTTCGTTCATAAGAGCAATGTTTAAATCCCTTTGCGTATTCTCTATAACTTTAGCAGCTTCGGCTGTTTTTATATTAGGAGCTTTATGAATACCTGCAGTTATTACGGAACCGTAGAGCTCCGCCAAAAATTCCATCGTTTCAGGAGTGTCACCTGCAACTACTTTTTGGATTTTATCTATTGTATGCTCTTTATCTCCAGGGTTTACTCTTTCAGGAGAATATCCTACGTTAAAGTTCTCTTTCCACTTTAAACCACTTTCCTTTTCAAGAATTGGAATACATTCCTCCTCTGTAAGTCCAGGGTAAACTGTTGATTCATATACTATGATTGAACCAGGTTTCATGTATTTCCCTACTGTTTTTGTAGCAGAAAGAATAGGCCTTAAATCAGGGATATTATGCTCATCAATAGGGGTTGGAACTGTAACAATTATTACTTTAGCTTCAGATATTTTCTCTGGATTATTTGTAAATTCTATTTGGCAGTTTTTGAGTTTTTCAGGTTCTACTTCCTTTGTTCTGTCATAGCTTTCTTTTAACTCTTTTACTCTTTGAGGGTTTATGTCAAACCCTATTACGTTATATTTTGTATCAAATAAAACTGCCAAAGGAAGTCCAACATAACCAAGACCTACTACCACAATTTTTTCTTTGTTGCCTTTTTTAAAACTTTTGATATTCATGTTATTCCTCCAGAAGATTAACAGTAATTCATTTTTTCTGTGTATTCATTAATTTTTTTGATAGTGTCAATTAATATCGGCACTTTTTCAAGAACTTCCTTAAATTCTTCGATTAAATTTTCTTGGATGTATTCATGAGCTAATTCGTTTCTTAAATCTTTCAATTCTATCAGCAGTTTGTAGTCATCTACGAAGCCTCTTTTTTCTGCTCTTATTACAACATCCGGTTTTCTACCTACATCTTCTAATTCCAGTAAATCCAAACTCCTTAAAACCCTGTTAATAAACATATCTATAGTTCTACCAAACCCATTTGATAGCGTTTCCAAAATTTCTAATTCACTTTCTGTTAACCCCTTTTTTGAAAAATCTATGTTCTGAGCTTTTCTATAAGACTTCAACAACCAATCCAGATTTTTATTTAGAAGTTTTAAATTTTCACAGAAAATTGCCTTTCTCTCCTCAAAAGTCATATCTTAACTCCATATTTATAAGCTACTTTTGTAAACTCTGTCTTTTCTGGATTATCAGTCACTATCAAATCTATCTTTCTATTGCCCAATGAAAGCTGTAAATCAACTCTTATTTTTCTCCTGATTCTGTAGTCTATATCTTTTGATATTATCAAGATATCAATATCCCCACCTTTTTTTGTTAAATCTGTCCTACTTCCAAATATTAGTATTTCAGCCTGTGGATCATACTTTGTTATTATATCCTTTATTGTCCTTATTTCTTCCTGAGATAGCCTGATTTTTTCCTTGTTTTCCATTATTTCCTTAATCTTTCAAGGACTTTTTTAAGCTGAATTATATACGTATTCAACTTAGAAAACAACTGTTCGGCAACTTCTTCTCTGTAGGTGTGGGAGGTTAAGTTTCTATCGTCTATCATTTTAAGGAACGTAATGGCTTCTCCTTCCGTTAGATAACCTAAGGAGAAGAATTCTCTTACGCAGGATTTGGGACTTCTGCATTCAATCCCCTCTTTTTCTCTTAAATAGGTTTTAATACATTTCCAAAATATCTCAACGGTAAATTCAAATCTTTGGATGGCACTATCCCTGAAAAAAGGATAGTCGCTTTCGTTTGAATTCCTTGCTCTTAAATAAGCTTCTTCTAATCTTTCTAACGCTTTTTCAAAGTCTTTTACTAATTTTTCTAAAGCCATCTCTTCCCTTCTTTTAGGGCAATTTTTAGGAGCTCCCCGTTTGACGAAAGGTCCACCAAGTCAACCTTGTATGGAAAGTTACTCTCCTCAAGAACTTCTCTTAAGAGAACCAATTTATCCGAAATATCGTGGTCTGCCAAGAAACCAATATCCACATCAGAAAATGGCGTATTGTCTTCTCTTGCCCTTGAACCGAACAGATAGATGTTCACCTGTTCATTTTTGAAAAATTCCTTTAGAAACCTCTTTAAATCTTCAATGGTCTCCAATCTTAAATTTTTAAGATTCTCCTTAATTTCAAATTTCACGGCTCTTTCCTAAAAGCTATAGAATTAGCTATTCCCTAAATTATTTATAGATAGCATTTTACAAAATGGAAGAAAGTAAATGGGGATACTGAAAACTTCCAAGGAAAAGTTGGGTTTAAGAGAGCTCCTGGCTCTCGGCATAGGAGGAATGATTGGAGGGGGTATATTCTCCGTTTTGGGAATCTCTGTAAGCTTTGCCGGAAACGGAGCTCCCTTCTCGTTTCTGATAGACCTTCTGATAGCCCTTGCTGCAGGATACCACTACGTTAAACTGGCACTTACGTTTAGGGACGATGGGGCAAGTTACACGTACCTAAGAAGGGCATTTCCGGAAAAGCCATGGATATCGGGATTGGAGGGGTGGACCGTTATTATCGGATATATAGGGACACTTTCCCTCTACTCATTCACATTTGGCGCTTACGGTGCAGACCTTTTGGGGTTTCCAGATTCAAACTTTCTAAGGGTGTTTCTCTCTGTATTTGTTCTCCTCTTCTTCTACTACATCAACGTTAGGGGAGTTGTTACGTCGGGAATAACTGAGGACATAATTGTTTACGGGAAAATACTGATTCTCAGCTTATTTGCTGCCATTGGACTTTCTCAGATAGAGTGGAGCAGATTCTATCCACCTTTCAATAAGGGTGTCCCTTCTGTCTTCTTAGGTGCAGCGGTTATATTTGTTGCTTACGAGGGATTTCAGCTTATTACAAATGCAGTTCTTGAAACAGAAAATCCAGATAAGAATATTCCAAGGGGAATTTACGGTTCGATAGTTATAACTGGAACAATTTACTTCTTACTATCTTTAATTGCAGTTGGCGTTCTGACCTACGACCAAATAGTTTCTGCGAAGGAGTACGCACTTGCCGTTGTAGCCCAGCCGATTTTGGGGGATTGGGGAAGACTCCTTATAGGATTTGCAGCACTACTTGCAACGAGCTCTGCGATTAACTCAACCCTCTTTGGGGCCTCAAGGATGGCAGCTGAGATGGCAGAGGAAGGCATGATGCCGGGATTTCTAGCAAAGAGAAACAAAAAGTTTATTCCAGTTAACTCCCTTGCTCTATTAACGGTCTCAGCTCTCCTCTTTACATCCCTTTCGGGACTTACAGTAATAGCTGAATTTTCGAGCGTAACGTTTCTCCTGGTATCAATAGGAGTTTCAATAGCAAACATTAAGTTAAGGGACTTAACAAAGGCAAACGTTAAAACGGCTCTAACTGGCCTTGTATTAATGGTAGTTACAACGTTAACAATTCTTGTTTATTTGGCACTGGAAAACAGGAAGGAGCTCCTCTCCATCCTCCTCATCTACTTAATAACGGCAGTTCTCTTCTTTGTCTACTACAGGACTAAGAAATCAGGAGTTCTCCGCTCTCCATAATTTTTAACTCTCTATCCTTGAATTTCAAAACGACTGTTGGTTTATCTATCAGTAAATCTATGTGGACGTTGGCCTTGACTCTTCCCCCAAAGGAGCTGTTGTCACCTATTGCAATATGGCACGTTCCAAGTATCTTTTCAGCCTCTAAGATGTTGTCAAATCTCTCTGCCCTTTCGTTCGTACCTATTCCAAATTCAGCTATGTTATCGGCGTTCTTCTCGTGGTAGAGGAGGTTGGTTAAGAAGTCTGAAAACTCCTCTTCACCTTCAACGTTTTTAACCTTTCCATCCTCAACTGTGAGCCTTACAGGTTCTCTGAGCTTCCTGTCTGGAGCATACTTTGTTACAAAAATCCCCTCTGCACTTCCCTCGACTGGTGCTATGAAGGCCTCTCCTGCAGGAAGGTTTCCAAAATCGCCGGGAGAACAGATTTTTCCGGTATCCGCAAGTCCCTCCCTTCCCTCAACGGAAAACCTGATATCCGTTCCTAATGGACAGGTTACGTGAACCTCTCTGGCATCTGTGAGGAGGGAGGCAATCTCCCTTGAAAGCCTTGAAACTCTGCTCCAGTTGGCCTGAAGGGATGTGTAGAACATAAAGGGCTCAAAGAGGGGCATACTTGCAAAGCGAATTGAGAGAAACTCCGTGCAGAGTTTCCTGTAGAGTGTATGGCTTATTGAAAACTGGTTTACAGCAACAACGGCCGTTGGGAGCTCCGACGGAGAGGTCGTTTCGAGTAAGAGCTCCTTTACTTCCAATTCGTCTCCCTCACTAATCTCCTTCTTTAGTATTTTTTCAAGGAGCTCCCTCTCCTTAATCTCTGAAACAAACTCCTCTCCGAACGTTGCCCTCCAGACCTCTTCAGGGGGTTCTATTCCGTGCCTTCCCGTCGGAGAGTAGGTTAGGTGGGAGATTTGGGGAACAAGGTTGGAGCCGAAGTAGAAGAGGAGCTCCCCTACTTTCTCCTTGTACTTATCTGTCAGTATTAAAACCTTATCCTCCCTCCTGACGCACAGGTTGTTCAAAAAGAGGTTTCTTATTCCCCTCTTCAGTTCCTCATCCCTCCAGTCAAACATTCCTTCCTCCCTTTTTAAAGTGGACTGTAAACGTTGTTCCTTTTCCCTCTTTACTCTCCACATCTATCTTCCAGTTGTGAAATTTAACTATCTCCCTGACGATTGAAAGACCAACTCCCTGGCCGGAGCTCTCCTCTCCCTTTACAAACCTATCAAAGATTTTAGGAAGTAGCTCTTTGCTGATTCCCCTTCCCGTGTCCAAAACCCTCAGGTAGTTTTCTGTAAGTTCAACTTCAACCCTACCTCTATTTGTAAAATTTATTGCATTGCTCAGGAGGTTTCTCACCATTTGACTGTAGAGAACCTTGTCGGCTGGTAAGCTGACGTCTACCAACTTGTAGATTAGCTTGATTCCTTTATTCTCTGCCTCTTTCCTCAGTTCGTTGATAACTTCCTCTGTTATAGGTCTAAGATTAATCCAGCTAAAGTTTAAGTGGGAGTACTTAAAGAGGTTCTCTATACCTCCAACGATTGAGTTAAGTTCCCTCAATTTTTCAAGAACCTCCTCCAAGATTTCTCTCTCCTCGCAGTTTCCGTAAAGAAGAAGGTACTCAAGATTTCCTACTGCGCTTGATAGGGGAGTCTTTATCTCGTGAGAAAGGGTTGAAACTACGCTTTTCTTAATGTTTTCAAACTCCTCGTTGAGTGAAACATCGCTCTTAAGAATAAGGATAAAGTCCCTGACCCTCTTAAACTTTAACAGGTAAGTTTTCTCCTCCTTAACTTTACAGGAACTCCTTCCCCCCTTTAAGACTTCCTCAAAAGAGGATATAACCTCCGGAAATGGAAAGATGTCCCAGAGTTTCTTGTAGTTACTTCCTAAGATGTATCCCTTTTCATCAACAACCGTTATCTCCTCAAACTCATTCTGAATCTCAGCCAGTAAACTTGTATCCAACTCCCCAGACCGTTTCAATTCTATCTCCGATTTTGTCCCTTAGGTGTTTAATGTGAACGTCAACAACCCTCTTAGAGACCGACTCTCCCTTCCAAACCTTCCTTAGGAGCTCCTCCTTTGAGACAGTCCTCCCTCTGTTTTCAAGTAAAATCTTAAGGAGTTCCCTCTCCCTGCTTGTCAACTTAACTTCCCTTCCATCCACTATGACACCAGAGTCTGTGATTCTAAGTGAGTTTTTCGGTACTTCAAAATTTAAAGCTTTTCCTCTTCTTAGGAGAGCTCTAACCCTTGCTACAAACTCCCTGATTCCAAACGGCTTTGTCAGATAGTCGTCGGCTCCACTCTCAAGGCCGTAAACTTTGTCATCCTCGGTAGATAGGGCAGTCAGGATTAAAATTGGGGTGTTAACTCCCCGTTCCCTCAAAAACGTGCAGGCTTCAAATCCGTTGACTCCCGGAAGCATTAAGTCTAAAACTATTAAGTCAAACTCCTCTCCGTAGTCAAAGAGTGAGCTAAATAAAGATTCGGCAGTTGAAAACTCCCTGACGGAGAATCCCTCCTTTAACAAAACCCTCTTAATTAGGCTGGAGATTGAGACATCGTCCTCAACAACTGCTATTTTCAAACTTACCTCTTACTGTGTTTTGGAATAAAATAATTCCAAAATTTAGGGATTCGTTAAAATGCTTTCTGACGAGTTTATTGTAGCCGTTGAGAGGACATTTTCACTGAAGGGGTTTGACCTTAACGTTGAGTTTCCTGACGTTGAAACGTGGGATGAGGCAATTTTCCTCACCAAAAGTTTAATCTCTGAAAAGAGTGTTAATTACGTCTCCTACCACCATACGTTTAAGGTTGAGTTTCTCCTTGAAAACGGAAATTTAATTTCACTTTCGTTTAAACCACAGATGGGAGATTTCTATGGACAGGGTTATTGATACGGCCTTAAGGGCATCGGAGAGGGCAAGTGAAGTCCTACTTGGCTACTTTGAAAAGTTAAGTTCCCTTGAAGTTGAGGAGAAGGCAAGGAACGACTTTGTTACAGAGGCTGACAAAAAATCAGAAATGATTATTATTAAGACTATACAGGAAGTTTTCCCTCAACACTCTATAGTTGCTGAGGAAACGGGAAGATACGAGGGAAACGACTGGAAGTGGTACATAGACCCCCTTGACGGGACAAAGAACTTTATCCACGGACTTCCTGTTTTTTGCATATCCATTGGAGTTGAGTTTAGAGGAGAGTTGGTTGCGGCCGTTGTTAGAGCTCCACTCCTTGACCAAACTTTTGTAGCCGAAAAGGGGGAAGGAGCCTACTGTAACGGAAAGAGGATGAAGGTAAGTGAGAGACCCTTTGAAAATGGATTGATTGCAACGGGATTTCCCTTCAGGGGAAAGGACCTACTCAACGACTATTTGAAGTGTTTTAAGGAGGTTTTTCTCAAGGTTTCCGGAATAAGGAGGTGTGGTTCTGCTGCCATCGACCTTGCATACACTGCAAAGGGAGTTTTTGACGGTTTTTGGGAAATGTCTCTCCATCCTTGGGACATAGCTGCCGGTGTTCTACTGATTGAGGAAGCAGGTGGAGTAGTTTCAGATTTTGAGGGGAAAAAGGGCTACCTAAAGACTGGAAACATTATAGGAGCTTCTCCAAAAACTTACGAGAAATTACTTGAGATAGTTCAAAGACACCAAAGGAGGTAAGAGAATGGCTTACGATGAGAAAAAGTGTGAGGGATGTGCCCACAAGGACAAGTGCTCAACAGCTCAGGACCCTATGGACGTTAAACTTACGTGCAATTTGTCTAAGATAAAACACAGAATAGGAGTTCTTAGCGGTAAAGGAGGTGTTGGAAAGACAACGGTAGCTACAAACCTTGCAGCGGAGCTTGCGAAGAAGGGTTACAAGGTAGGACTGTTGGATGCAGACATTCACGGACCCAACGTTGCAAAGATGTTGGGGGCAGAAGGACAGAGGCTCTTTGCAGACCCTAACAGTCAAACGATAAAGCCGTTTATTCCCCTTGGCATTCCAAACCTAAAAATTGTTTCAATGGCTTTTCTACTTGAAAATCCAGACCAGCCTGTTGTTTGGAGAGGACCACTAAAACACCAGGTAATAAAGCAGTTCTTAGCAGACATAGACTGGGGAGAACTTGACTTCCTCATCATTGACCTTCCTCCAGGAACAGGAGATGAAGCCTTGAGTATTGCCCAGCTGATTAAACCTATGGATGGATTTGTAATTGTAACCACACCTCAGGAAGTTTCCCTCCTTGATACGAGAAAGTCTATAAGCTTTGCAAAGATGGTTAACGTTCCAGTTTTGGGTATTATTGAAAACATGAGCGGTCTCATATGCCCTCACTGTGGTAAGGAGATAGACCTCTTTAAAAAGGGTGGTGGAGAGAAGGCAGCAGAGGAGTTGGGAATTCCGTTCTTGGGAAGAGTTCCGATAGAGCCGGCTGTTGTTGAGGCGGGAGACAGGGGAGTTCCCATTGTAATTTCAAACCCTGAAAGTGCCTCTGCGAAAGCCTTTGATTCCATTGTTGAAAAACTCCTTGAGGAAGTTGGAGAAAAGGTTGAAAACTAAGTTAGTTGCGGCGGGAGTCTTTCTCCTGTCGCTCCTACTTATCGGTTGGGGAATTTTTAGGGATGAACTCTGGGTTATCTGGAACAATGGAAAAATCCTCTGTCTAACGTGTATTGGGATTAAGTAGGAGCTCCAATGTTAAAAATTCCGTTCTTCAAAAACAGAAGGCTCTACCAAGTTTTAACAGGAATAACGGCAAACCTTCCGTTTTGGAACTTTTTAACTTCAAGGCTCTACACGGGGAAACTCAAATCAATTCCATTTCCGATAATGAACTGCTACGCATGTCCTGCATCCCTTTACTCCTGCCCCATAGGAACCCTTTCACACTTTTTCGTTATCTCAAAGATACCCCTCCTTACACTTGGAATCATCTCTGCCGTTTCTGCATCCTTTGGAAGGTGGATTTGTGGATGGGTCTGCCCATTTGGTCTGATTCAGGACTTACTGAACAAAATTCCATCGGTTAAGTTTGACCTTCCAAAGCCCTTTGTTTACCTAAAGTACCTGATGCTCATCTTTGGAGTAATTCTCCTTCCCTATTTTTTCAAGGAACACTACTTCTGCATGGTCTGTCCAACGGGAACAATTGAGGCAGGGATATACTGGGTTGCAGTGAGTTCTATGATTGCAAACATGGCCGGAGCCTTCTTTCTCTTTAAACTGGCCTTTGGAAGTATGTTCCTATACGGTTCAATCTTTATAAAGAGGCCCTTCTGCAGGTATGTTTGCCCGTTAGGAGCTCTCTTTTCCCTCTTTAACAAGCTCAGCATTGTTGATTTTAAGGTTGATAGGGAAAACTGTATAGAGTGCAACCTGTGTAAAAAGTCCTGTCCCGTTAACTATCCGATTTACGAGGACCCCAATTCACCTGCCTGTTTAAGGTGTTTAAACTGTGTTAGGGTCTGCCCCGTCGTTGAGGTCAACAATCCAATTGGTAATATCTTGAACAGAAAGAGGAAGGAGACTTCCGTTAGTTAGAAATCTCCTTGATTTTATCCGATAGCTCCTTTGCAAACTCCCTTAGTTTCTGATAGTCACTTTCCTTTGGAAGTCCTTTAATTAGAACAGGTTCAATCCATTCGGCCTTTACGTTTTTTAATGTCTCCTGAACGTGCTTGACCATAACTTTTCCGTTCCAGCCGTATGAACCGATGACGGAGATAAACTTGGTTTTTGGCCTTAGTCCGTTCATGAGGTAGGAAAAGTAGATGATTGATGGATGAGCTCCTGCAAGGACCGTTGGGGATGCAATGACGACCGCTGCAGCATCAACCAAGTCCATTGCAACGTTTCCGATGTCCGACTTTATCAGGTTGTAGGGCCTGACTATTATCCCGTTTTCTGAGAGTTCAGACGTTAAAAAGTCAACCATGTGGCGGGTGCTTTCGTGCATTGAGACGAAGGGAATTATTACCATAGGCTTAACTTCATCTGAAACCCACCTCTTGTAGGCTCCCGTCATAAACTCAACATCCTTTATTACAACGCCGTGGCTCGGGGCGATTATTTCAGGTTTTAATTCATCAATGAGTTTTAGGTGTTTCTTTATAAAATTCCTAAAGGGCATCATAATCTCTGCGTAGTACCTCTTTGTTTCCAAGTAGACCTTTGCCCTGTTTTCATCTGTTGTATCAAATAGCTCACTTGTCGCTATGTGGGAGCCTAAGAAGTCACACGTAAAAAGGACTCTATCCTCCTTTACCCATGTGAACATCGTTTCCGGCCAGTGAACCCAAGGAGCCAAGAAGAACTTTAGAGTCTTATCTCCCAGAGGGAGCTCCTCTCCTTCCTCTATTAACTGAAAGGCATCCTCTGGAAGGTCCAAGAGGTCTATCAGCATATCCCTACACTTTTTGTTCGTTACCACTTTGGCCTCTGGAAACTTCTCTAAAACATCCGGAATTGTTCCAGAGTGGTCCTGCTCTGCGTGGTTTGAGACTATGTAATCTATTTTTTTTATTTCTAACTCCTCTAAGTTTCTAAAGAGCTCTCCCTTTTTGTGAGGCTCAACTGTATCTATCAGGGCCGTCTTTTCACTTCCAAGGACAACGTAGGCGTTGTAGCTCGTTCCTTCAGGTAGTGTTACAAGCTCATCAAACAGAACCCTGTCCCAGTCTATTGCACCGACCCAGTAAATTCCATCCTTAATTTTCTTTGCCATTACTCCTCCACAGGTTCAAAGTCTTCTTTCGGAGCTCCACACCAAGGACATGCCCAGTCTTCTGGAAGCTCCTCGAAGGGAGTTCCCGGTGGTATTCCGTTATCGGAGTCTCCAATCTCGGGGTCGTAGATGTAACCACAAGGTATACAAATGTACTTTTTCATAATCAGTCCTTTATTCTGTCTTATTGAGAATAATTCTCAATACTCAACTTAGTTCCCCATCTTTTTTCTGTCAACGCTTGTTCTCGTTCAATACATGGTGGACACCCTGGAGTTTTTTAATATATTCCTCAAACTTCTCTACTGGAGTCTTATAACCAAGACCTTGATGAGGC
>NZ_FXTM01000011.1 GCF_900182585.1 Balnearium lithotrophicum
GACTGAGCCGAAAGTTGATGAAATGAACAGGAAGTTATTTAGGTATCTGAACTTTTACAACTTCGTTAGGCCTCATCAAGGTCTTGGTTATAAGACTCCAGTAGAGAAGTTTGAGGAATATATTAAAAAACACCAGGGTGTCCACCATGTATTGAACGAGAACATAGGATTGATATTTGAGAGCTTTGGTATTAAAGTTTTTAACGTAAAAATAAAACCAAATTGAATTACATTAGAGAATATACCTGTCAAAAGTAATAGAATAAAAAGAGGAGTTATCGTCAGAAAAAAAATATAAACTGAAGCGAATAGAATATGTTGAATATTTAAAGTGTATACCTGAGAAAGAGAATAGTACGTTAAATCCCTACACTTATTAAAAACAAATGGCATGTAAAAAATTAAAGCTAAAGAGGTAATGATTAGTGAAAAAGCTATTGGAACATCCTGACTTTTAAGAACCTGTCCTTCCTCTCTTGCCTTTTGGCGCCGCCGCGGTGTCGCCTTTTCCGTTTTCGATGGGTCCTTTGCCAACTAACCCCCAAGTAATTTTATTGCTGACAACAATTCATCAATAAATCTTTCATTTAGAATTCTAAAAAAGTGTATTAGAGTATTAAATCCTAAAAGGAGAAAAAGGATTCCTATATAGAGCTGTAAAGGAAGGCCTACTATAAATACGTTTATCTGTGGAATCAGCCTGTTGATGAGTGCTAAAGCGAGGTTAACAACGAAGAGAGTGAAAATGAAGGGAAAGGCCAATTTAAAACCAAGGTAAAACAAAAGAGTTCCTTCTCTAATGAAAAATTTTAGTAGTGAATCAGAGATAGGGAATCCACCTATTGGAATAATTTTAAAACTTTCAAAAATTGCTCCAAAGAAAATTTGATATGCTCCTGTTGAGAAAAACACAATTAGAAATAGAAAAATGAAAAATCTTCCGAGAACGGAAACCATTCCAAAGGTTGGGTCAAAAATATTAACAATGGTTAACCCCATCATATAACTTATCAGTTCAGCTGAATAAACAGCAATACTGTAAAATATCCATGTTACGAGGGAGAGAAAAAAACCTGTTAGAATCTCCTTTAGAACTAATAAAAGAAAGGAAATTAAGGAAATTTCGGACAGATAAAAAACTCCTTCTATATAAGGAAGAATGAAAAAGGACAGAGATAATAAAAATATAATCCTTATATTTAGAGGTAGAAAGTTCATTAAAGCCAAAGGAAAAGAAAGAAACAACGAAGACATTCTTGCTAAAACTAACAGGAATACTCCAAAGTGGGAAGAAAAGTAATTAATAAAGTCGTTCATTTTACAATACTTAATAAGTATTGAAAGTTCTGTTTTGTATATTCAACAAGCTTTATAAACATCCAACTACCCAATACAAATATAACTAAAAGAGTAGCTAATATTTTAGGTATGAATGTTAAAGTCATTTCATGAATTTGAGTTGCAGCCTGAATTATGCTAATGACAATTCCAACAATAAACGTAGTTAGTAAAACAGGGGTTCCTACTATTAAGGAGATTTCTAACATCCTTTGACCAAGAGTTATTACCTCGTCAACCGTCATTTATAGCTCACCAAAATTGACTTTACGAGTAATTCCCATCCTCCAGAAACAACAAACAGTATAAGTTTAAAAGGTAATGATAACATCATTGGAGGAATCATCATCATTCCCATTGACATAAGTATACTTGCTACTAATAGGTCTATAACTATAAATGGTAAAAATACAACAAAGACAAATTCAAAGGCAGTTCTAATTTCACTTACCATAAAAGCTGGAATGAGGGTAACCATAGATACTTCTTCTGGATTTTTGGGTTTTTCTCCCCTTATGTCTAAGAAGAGTTTCAAATCTTCCTTTCTTGTGTTTCTTATCATAAATTCCTTTAACGGTAAAGTAGCTTTTTTTACAGCTTCAACATCGGATAATTTACCATTTAAATAGGGTTTAAGAGCCACATTGTCTATTTTTTTAAAGGTCGGAGCCATTGAGAAAAAAGTTAAAAACAGAGAAAGAGCAATAACTACTTGATTGGGAGGAGTTTGAGGAGTTCCTAAAGCATGTCTTAAAAGGGAGAGGATAATTACAATTCTGGTGAAACTTGTCACTGTTATCAAGATGGAGGGAGCTAAGGCTAAAATTGTTATTAAAAATAAAATTTTCAGCGTTATATCAACATTGCCGAGACTGTCCATCACCTGAGAAATATTTTGAGCATAACTATTTTGTGGAATCAGAAGAAGACTCGTTAAAAGAAGAAAGCTTGTTTTTTTCATCATCCCACTCTTTCAGGATATAGGCATTTTCTCTACCTGAGAAAATCAAGAAAATCCTTTTGTTAACTTTCAATAGTAACAATTGAGAGTCCTTCGTAAGAAATACTCTATCAAGCACAAGGATGTTTTTATTCAAAAATTTTTGAGAAAATTTCTGCCCAAAGATACCCTTAAATTTTAGGAAGATATACATTACTAATAAAGCAACTATTAAGGATAAAGAATTAAGTAGGAATCTTAAATATTCTTCAGACAAGGTCAACCAACCTCAAACCGAATTTGTTATTTATTACTATAATTTCGGCCACTCCAAAGTCTGATTCATTTAAAGTTACCTTTAAATAGTCATCGAGCTTCGTATCAAAAACTATTAAATCACCCTCTTTCAAATTCAAAACCTTAGAAAGGTACATTTCTTTCTTTCCTAAAATAAGAGTTAACTTAAGCTGTATCTCCTTAAATTCCTCTAAACTTCGCATGTTTAACCTGTCTGAATTATAAACTCTGTGAAGTACACATTCTTTACACCACCTAAAGGAAGAATTGCATTGACTCTCTTAGCTATTTCTTCCTTTAAGTACTCTATTCCTTCAGGAGTTCTCAAATCTGAGCTCCTCTTAGTCAGTAACAGTGTTGTTATGGCATCTTTAATCTCAGGTAGCCTCTTCTGTGCTTCCTGTTGAACCTTCTGGTCCTTCAGTTCTAAAACAATAGAAACTTTTAGATACCTTTCTATATCTGGGTCAGCCAAGTTTACTACAAATGTTCCTAAGTCAAACATTACTCCTACGTTCTCGGTAGCTTTTATCTCCTCTATAATTTTTTCAGCCTGCTTTTCTTTCGTCTCAGCAGCCTTTTTCTTATCTAAAACGAGAAACTTATACGCAGCTCCACCTCCTGCTGCCAAAATCAAAACTAACAGTATAAGAAAAATTAATTTCCCTTTACCGCCTTTTTTCTCCTCTTGAGCTTTTTCCTCTTCAGCCATTTAGATTACCTCTTTATGTTCATAGTTTCCTGGAGAATTTGGTCATCTGTGGTAATAACTCTGGCATTTGCCTGGTACGAACGTTGAGCCGTTATAAGGTTAATAAACTCATTCGCTATATCAACGTTTGACATTTCAAGCATACCGCTTCTTATTTTTGATACAGCTCCACCAGGCATAATTACTGGAGTGTAAGTCTGCATGTTAGGCACGTATAGCCAACTTCCTTTCCTAACCAGCATTTCCTTATCCTTAAAAGTAGCAACTGCTAACCTTGCGATATTTCTCACTTTTCCGTTTGTATAAGTAGCATTAATAAGCCCATCTTCACTTACCGAGATAGATACCAAATCTCCCTTACTGTTACCATCCTGTTCTGCATAGAACATAAAGTCAGAAGCTAACTGTTTTAACTGAAGTAAGTTATAGGAAAGTTTTATTGGAGCAGCTCCACCGTCCAAATCGACGGCAGCCGTCTGAATTCTTTTTGGATCTAACGCGTTAGTGGACTCAGAAGAGTCGTAGTATTGATACGAAGATACGTTGATACTATCAGTTGAACCGTTGCCAGCAAGTTCAGAAATAAATATTTTTCCAGAGGAGTAATCTATAGTACCTCTAACATCTCCTGTTTCTTTATCAATCAACTGGCCCTTTCCGTTATCTAATAGAGTTCTGTTTTGTCCACCGATAGTGTACGTTATCTCTCCAATACTTCCTGGAACCACAGGAGTATTTGAAAGAGTGAATTCTCCATTATCCGAGCTTTCTGTGAGTGTTTCACCAGAGTTATCAGAAACTTTTCCATACCCTTTTATGTTTACCGGGTCTATGGAACCGTTCGTTTGGAACTTAACCTTCAGAAAAGCGTAATTGTTTCCATCTTTGGGTATTTCCACGGGTTTCCCGTCAATCGAAGAATAAATAAGCCAGTAACTTCCGGTTGAATCCTGTTTATGAATGAAATAGTAGTCAAGCTGATGGGGATTTCCCAAAGAATCATAAATAGTTACACTATTAACATAATTAAACGTGTCTGAGTTAGCGGGATTGAAAATAGACTCATCTACATCGGCAGTATTGGGATTGTCCTCTATAAATTCGGCCCTTGAGTCCAAGTTGCTTGGTTCTTTAAAAGCTACGTAGGTAGTAGTTTTAGGGTCTATAGACATTGGAATACTGATACTGCTAAGGGCTCCAGATATATTCCCATTTTCATCCAACATCCATCCCTGAACTTTCATTCCAAGCATGTTCACTACGTTTCCATTAGCATCAAGCCTAAACTGTCCATTACGGGTGTA
Organism: Balnearium lithotrophicum; assembly: GCF_900182585.1. Lineage (NCBI taxonomy): Bacteria > Pseudomonadati > Aquificota > Aquificia > Desulfurobacteriales > Desulfurobacteriaceae > Balnearium > Balnearium lithotrophicum. The sequence continues at coordinate 4,592 of NZ_FXTM01000011.1, forward strand.
GTAAGTAGCTCCCTCATTATCCTTAACCATAAAGAAACCTTCTCCATCCAGAGCCAGGTCTAAAGGATTATTAGTATTCATAAACGTTCCTTGACTAAAATCCTTAACGGTGGCACTTACAAAAGTTCCACCTCCAATTTCTTGGTTAACTGGAGCTCCATTCTTAATTGTTGTTAAACTTCGTGACAGTAAATCCTCAAAAATTGCTCTTTCCGATTTAAAACCAACTGTATTAACATTTGCAATGTTATCTGAAATAACGGATAGCCACCTCTTATCGGCACTTAAACCTGTAAAAGCAGTATAGAACGATTGAAGCATATCATCCTCCTAAACCAATAATATTTTCTATTGGTATCTCCCCAATCTCCGTATCTAAAACCACTTTATCGTTTTCTTTTCTTACTGCAGAAACGTTAACTTCTGATTCTATTTTTAACTCTTCTTTACTTCCATCTGAATTCTCTGATTCAACTATCACATTGTAATAACCATCATTTAAAGTTACTTCAACAGGATAAGTTCCAGCGGTAAGATTGAAAAACTCCTTCCTATCTACAACGTTCCCTACGTTATCAGTTACTAAAATATCTACTTTTGAAGCAGGGGAATTTAAATTAAAGGAAAATTGCCCTTTTCCATTCTTTACAACAATCTTTGACCCCTCATAAATAACTTTTTTCCCAATAAAGTTAGAAGCATAAAATAGAGAAACGGTCTTGATTGATTCAATCATCTTATCAATATTATTTTCAAAGGTATCCAAAACTTCCATTTCTCTAAGTTTAACAGAGTTATTTATCATATCATCTATATTCTCAGCTTCTAAAGGATCCTGCCATTGGAGCTGGGTTAGGAGAACTTTCATAAAATCTGTTCTAGACATCTTGGAATTATCGTATCCTGCATCGACAATCTTTGGTTTACTTTTATTAAAGTAAAGACTCCCTACATCCATACTTTTCTCCCTCCTTCTGAATTAATTCTACCAAATTACTAAGCTCCTGAAAGGAGTCTCCAAGGTTTATTCTTTCCTTCATGTCCTGTTTTATAAATGATTCTAACTTTTCATGTCCATAGATAGCAAGGTCAACTAAAGGGGACGTTCCTTTCTTGTAAATTCCCAGTTGAATGAGTTCCCTATTTTCCCTATAAGTACTTTCCAATCGGAAAATTACAGACTGCAACTTTTGTACGTTCTCATCCACCAGGTAAGGAGTCAGCCTACTTATGCTCTGTAAAATATCAATAGCAGGAAATAATCTTCTATTAGCCATCTCTCTGGAAAGAACTATGTGACCATCAAGAAGACCTACCGAAGCATCGGCTATTGGGTCTGTAGCAATTTCATCCCCCTCAACAAGAACTGTAAAAATTCCTGTAATACTCCCTCCGTGGGAAAAGTTTCCTGCTCTCTCTATCAGCTTGGCTAAGGAAGAGAAAACAGAAGGTGTATATCCCTTCGAGGTTGGAGGTTCTCCAACTGACAGTCCTATTTCCCTCTGAGCCATAGCAAATCTTGTTAAGGAATCGACAAGTAGCAGTACATTTTTTCCTTTTGATGAGAAATATTCACTAATGGCACATGCGGTATAAGCTGCTCGAACCTTCGCTAAGGGTGGCATATCAGAAGTTGCAACAACAACAACAGACTTTTCCATTCCTTCTTTACCTAAATTATCCTCAATAAATTCCTTAACTTCTCTTCCTCTCTCCCCTATTAAAGCAATTACATTAACATCAGCATCTGTAAACCGAGAAATCATTCCCAGTAAAGTACTTTTTCCAACTCCTGCTCCGGCAAAGATTCCTACTCTCTGTCCTTTACCTAATGTTAAAAGAGAATTAACAACCCTGATACCTACATCTAACGGTTCCTTTATTCTCTCCCTTTCAAGAGGATTTACAGGAGAAGGCTTTAAAGGAACAAAGTCTGTAGGAACAAAACTTTTTCCGTTAAGCACATTTCCAAACGGGTCGATTACTGCACCCAATAAGTTCTTTCCGACTGGAATTTTCAATCCCGAAAGTTTAGCTTCTACCTTGGTACCAATGGTAACTCCAGATAAATCGTCATAGGACATTAGTAGGGTTTTTCCATTTTTAAAACCAACTACCTCAGCCCCTTGAGAGTTGTTTATCACACAGAAATCACCAATATGGACACGAGGCAGTTTTGCTTCTACAATAGAGCCATTAACAGCAAGGACTTTTCCTATCACCTTAAATTTTGGTAAGTTTTTTAATCTCTTTTTCAAATTCATCTTTTAATATCTTCATCTTTTCCGAAAATTTTGATTCAATCTCAAAGTCTTTAAAATTAAGTTTGAAATCGTAATCCCATAAACTCTGGTTAAGTTTAATGTTTAACTTGGATAATTCAGATTTTTCTAAAAAATCATACAGCTTTTTTCCTGCTTCTAAATAAAGAAATTTCTCATCTTCAAAAGTTTTTATCAGCTCTTTAATCTTTTTTTCTAAAAATGACAAGTTATCTTTAGAAATATACAGGTATTCAAAAATCTCAGAAAGTGAATCCACAAGACTATTAAGCAACTTTAAGATGGTTTCCTTATTATGTTCTTCAAATTTTACTAAATTTTGCTTTAAATACTCCATAAACTTTGATATTTCTGCTTCCTTCTCTTGAGCAATCCTTTCTAACTCTTGAGTAAAATACTTTCTTAGTTCATTTTCCTTACTCCTCATTCCCTCATGAAATCCACGTTGGTAATACTCTTCCTTTATCTTCTCTAAGTTTTCTTCATACTTTTTCTTCAATAGTAATATCTCATTCTGATAATGTAATCTTAAATCTTCCAATTCTTTTTCAATATTCCGTTCCTCTTCTTTCTTATTTACATCCTTTTTCTCTAAAAAAAATACAGAAAAATCGTCTAGATTTATCATTTAGTTCCTTCCTCTTTCAACCATTTTCCTATCACATTTGCCAACAATTCAGGATAATCCTTACCTATTTCTACAAGTTTTAGGTATTTAGGGTTTTGTTGCAGGTTAATTTCCTCAAATTCTCCCTCTTTTTTCTTAGTCTCAAGCTCAGCTAAGAGAGTTTCAGCCCCAGGAAGTTCCATAGGTTTCTGAGGAGGTGGAACCTTTCTCTTTCTAAAAATAACTACCATAACTCCAGTTGTCATCAACAGAATGAAACCTGCTGCAACAAAGTACCATACATTCCACTTTCTTCCAACTTCTGCCCCTTGTTGACTTAAAAGCTTAGACTCAAAAGGAACACTTGCCACCGTCACCTGGTCTCCTCTCTTTGGGTCATAACCTATAGCACTTTTTACTATACTTTCATAGATTTTCATTTCATCAGGAGGTCTTTGTACAAACTTATATTCAATAGAACCATCCTTGTTAACAATTTTTTTGTACTTACCGTCTATCAAAACACCGACAGTTATTCTCTTTATTTTAAAAATTGGTAATATTGATTCCTGAACTGTTTTGGAAACGTCATAGTTGGTGGTTACGTCCTGCTTCTCCCTTTCTGTTGTTTGAGATGGAGAACCCGTATTAACAACAGGAGGAACGTTAGTAGTAGAACCGGGAATTCCTTGGGGTTCTTTCTTCTGTCCCTTCTCCTTCTCTTTTATCTTTCTCTGACTGACAACAGCAACCATATCCGGATTGTATATCTCTTCCTTTCTTTTAACGCTTCCTGTTTCTATTTCAACAGAAGCACTTACTACCACTTTACCACTTCCTAAAACTCGAGAAAGCATAGCTCTAACTTTTCTCTCTATGTCTCTCTCTAATCGCTTTTTTATCTGGAGCTCCTTAGAGGATAGGACCTGATTTTCATTGTTAATATCTAACAAGTCAGTAAGAACCCTCCCCCTATTATCGACAACTTCAACATTTTCAGGTTTCAAACCAGGAACGGCATGAGAAACCAAAAAAACTATTGCTTTAACCTGTTCAGGGGTTAAATCCCTACCAGGCCAGAGTTTTATTAGAATAGAAGCTTTCGGCTCTTGAGTTTCCCTTACAAAAATGGAATCCTTCGGTAAAGCTATATTGACCTTAGCTTCCTCAATGGCATCTATTGATTCAATTGTTCTTTCCAATTCCCCTTCTAAAGCTCTTAAATAGTTAACGTTTTCTTGAAATTGGGTTATACCTAACTTGGGTTCATCAAATATTTCGAAACCAACTGTTTTACCGTGAGGGATTCCCTTAGCTGCCAATTTCAGCCTTACTTCATAGACTTTATCCTTAGGAACTAAGATAATAGAACCATCACCCTCAACTTTGTATGGAATGTGACTTTCCTGTAAAACAGAAAGGATTTCACCTGCATCATCGGGATTTAAATGGGTATACAAAACAGCATAATCCTTTTCAGGAGAATGAGTAATTAGAATAAATCCAAGAAAAGAAAGCAAAGTAAGAGCTCCTAAGGTCAGAGCAATATTCCTTGGAGTTGCATTTTCCTTTAGAAACTTCTGGAATTTAGCCTTTAATTCTTCAAAATTCAAGGAGAGCTCCCTATACCTGCATTCTCATAATTTCCTGATAGCTTTCCAAAGCCTTATTTCTAATTTCCGTTAGAAGTCTTAAGGAAATATCTGCCTTTTCAATAATAAACATCGCCTCTTCAAAGTTTTTTATTTTTCCTTGGGACAGGAGATTCTCTACATTTCTGGCACTAATCTGATTCTGATTTACTTCCTTTAAAAAGCCTTCTAAGACTTCTTCAAAACCGGACTTTTGATTTTTATATTTCTGTCCTAAGACTTGATTTGGAATATTGGAATCAAGAAAGATTTTCATATCTCCCCCTAAGCTTTTAAGATGTTTAATGTATCTAATAAGCTGTTTTTATAGGTATTGAAAGCCGTTAAATTTGCCTCGTAGCTTCTAACTGCCGAAATCATATCAACCATTTCTTTTATAGGATCAACATTGGGTAAGTGTACGTATCCCTTCTCATCAGCAAGGGGATTTTTTGGGTCATACTTTAACCTAAAGGAAGACGGGTCTTCCACAATTTTCTTAACCCTCACCCTGTAAACTGGAACTCCTCCTTCGTCTTCTAAAACAGCTTCAAAAATTGGCACTTTCCTTCTATAGGGTTTTCCATTTTCATCTATAGAATTTGCGTTGGCTAGATTACTTGAAGAAGTTAGCATTCTAACTCTCTGTGAAAGCATTCCAGTCAAGGATACTTCTAATCCCTTGAAAATCATACCTATCTCCCCTGAATAGCTAGTTTAATTTTTCCAATCTCCTTTCTCAAAATTTCATTAAGAGCCTTTATCATAACGTTAGATTCAGCAAACTTAGCCAACTCTCTATCAAGATTTACCTCATTGGAATCATATCCTGAGTATGTTTCATCTTTAATTTCTTTAAACTTTACAGAAGTTGTGAAGTATGGGTCCATATGTTTCGGGTCAGTTCTCTTCAAACTGAGATTCTTCTTAAACTCCTTCTCAAATATGAGGTCTTTAGGAACGTAATTTGGAGTATCAACGTTGGCTATATTTCCCTGTATAACTTCTGAACGTCTAAAAAAATATGTAATTCCCTCTTCTAACGGTAAAAGACTCTTAAAGATTTCCATTGTTTTCCTCCAATAATAAGTCTTCGTAGGCTGTCCTTGAAACAATTGCCATATTATCTACACACCCCTTTATCAAAGCATACCCCCTACGTGCATCGTCAAGTTTCCCGAGTCTCGTTGATGATATTGTATAAAAACTTCCGATAAGACAATCCTTATATCCCTTCTTTATTAAACTTTTAGAAACAGAAAAAACAGCTAAGTAATTATCATTTTGGAGGGACAACTCTAAAAATTTCAGAATAGACATCTTTGTAATAATATCATTTTGATACTCATCTAAAATACCTTTATTTAATTTTAAAATTTTATAGGCGTTATTAAAATTATTCTTAACAGAATTGTAATAAATTAAAATTGAATTAACGTCAGTTGGAAATCTTTTTTCACAAAACCTCAGTCTTTTAGTGTCTATATTTAGGTTATTTCCAAGAATAATCTCAATCTTGTCTTTTAATACTATGTACAAGCATAAATTTTTATTTTTAACTTTCTTTAAAACTTCTATGGCCTCTTGAAAATCCTTGTCCTCAAATAAAGCTTCGGCCAAAAGCAGTCTATCACTGTCCTTTTTCCACTTATTTAAAATGAATTTAAGAAGCTCTATTCGTAATTTCCTTTGATTACAAGCTTTTAAATCCTTTTCTATTTTTATTAAAATATTTTTATCAAAAGTAAATTGGAAAAATCGGGGATTAGAACGATACAACAGACACATCTTTTCTGAAGGAAGTTTTAACAAATAGGGTTCCCAGAGTCTTTTCAGAAATTCTTTTTGTTCGAACTTAACTTGCTCAGGGAAAATGAGGGAAACTTCCCAGGTTAACCTATCGAATATGTTTTTGGGAGCTCCAAGTTTAAAAACTAAATAACCAAAATCTGACAAAGCGTATATTCCAACGTAAGTAGTTCTATAGTTAACAAGGACTTTCGTTATATAGGAAATGGGATTTTCAAAAGCAGGGTCCTTTGAAAGAAGAGCTCTGTACTTTACAACAGGAATATCCATTAAAGGAATAATCTTTAATCTTGCTACTTCTGCTTCTTCACTTGTAGGAAAATCCCTAATTACGGAATAGTAATAAATAAATGCCAATTTATAGTTGTTTTTCTTTAACTCTATATCACCTAAACGTATATAGCTCTTTCTAACAACTAGCGGGTCTTTAACCAAAGAAGCGATTCTTCTAAAAACTTGTTCAGAGAGATTAAGTTTCCCTGTTCTATATATATCCTCAGCTACTATAAAGTAGTACTCTGGATTGTCTATTAAATATTCTTCAAATTCCTTGTATAACCTAAAGAAGTAAGGAAGAGCTTTTTCATAGTTCCCCTTTAAAAAGAGAATCAACCCCTTTAAAAATAGAATCTCCCTTTTTTGAATACTGTTTAAATTAGGAGAGGTCGAAACTAGTATAAAATACTCATCCACTATATCTATTCTTTGGCTCCACAGAGCTGTTCTGATGATTCCTATTGTAGTATCGATTCTTTCCTTCTGAGTTTTTGCCTTAAGAAAAGCAACCCTATAAACTGCTAATGCCTGTTCGTAAAAGGAAAGGGCTTCATATATTTTCGCCTTGGTATAGTAGTAGTCCCAAGGTAAAGCTTTATTGCCTAAATTTATAAAATAAAGCTGAAGGTAGTTTAAAGCTTGCCAGAAAAATTTCTTATTTCCCGTCTTTCTACCAATTGCATAATAGGTTTTTGAAAGCATTAGAAGGGCATTTGCGTAGTATTTAGAATCTGGCTTTAATAGCTTGAGAAAATAATCTAATGCAATAGAATAGGAACCTATTTTATACTGTCTTATACCCTTTTTATAAATTTGATAATCCTTATCAATATTAACTGCATGAGCAGAACACAGCAGTAAAACGCTTAAGATGCAGGAAAACAGGTATTTCAAACCTTTAACTCCAATTTATCTTTAAGTTCTGGAGTCAGTGTATGATTAACCTTTTTAGATTTTATATACAATTTCCCTGGAATGAAACCATGGCTCCTTATTATAGAAGCTAACTCAGAGGATAAATCAGGATAGATTGAAAACTGGGTTAGAACTTGCAAATTTATGATTCTACCCTGTAAGTTGAGTTTAAGACTCAAATTTTTATCCGAATAGTTTAAAGAAAACAACTGTGTGTCACGAGGAAAAATTAATTCTTTATTCTTAGTGAAAGAATTATTAAGATTTCCTTCGGAATTGCTTTCATGATACAAATTGTTATTTTGATCGGCAAAAGTATGAATGTCTGTTTTATCGTTGACATTAAAAAACAGGTCTTTATTACTAAATAAATTTAACTCATTTGTTGAACTTTTATTTTCAAACTTTTCTCTTGAATTCTTTCTCTCATTGGAGTTAAATCTTCCCTGAATAATATCTATAGCGTTTTTAAAATTATCCTTTAAATAATAGGAACCTTCAAATTTTATCTTATTAAGATTAGTACTAAAAATTTTATTTCTTTTCTTAAAAGGAATAGATGTAAAAACTTTATGTTTATGATTAACGTTAGCTGGACTAACAAAATTTTTAGTATTATCCCTCTTTCCTAAAGAGGTTAAGAGATTTTCAAATACCTGAAAGTCTACTTCTCGGTTCACCGAACTGTTAAGTGGTTCTTTAACGTTTAAATTGTTGTTACGATGAAAATCATTTAAGTTAGAAACTTTTGGTGTATCTCTATTAATGTTATACAGTTTGATTAAGGGAATTTTTTTACTTATTAGCTTACTTTGGCCGGTTTTAAAAATATTTTCTCTACCAAATGAACTTCTTTTAACCTTTCTAACAGGAGAAAACTTACTAAATTTCCCATAATTCTCATTATTAGATACCTTTAGTTTCTTAATTAAATTCCTATGAGTAAATTCTCTCGTTTCCAAAGGAACATTCAAGAGAAGATTATCTAATCTATCTTCTGTTTTCTCACTATTTATTAATCTTTTTTTTTTCTTTAGATAAGTTTGTTTTGTAAAGGTTCACCTTATGTCCTAAAAATTTAGGTTCTTTTCTGAGAACTAAAAGTTGGTTGTTAGAATAACCAACCAATTTTCTTTGAGGTTCCTCTAAAAAAGTATTTCTTTTGAAATTTTTAACAGTTTTAACTAAGTTAACACCAAATAGTAGCTTATCTTTCCTCAAAATTATTTTATTATTTATTTTGTTTATCTTTCCAGTATTATCAATATTGGAATTTTTAGATACAAATTTAATATTCCTCTTTAGGTTATTTTTTTTAACACAACTATTTATGTTAATAAAATCGTTAATTTTAAAACCTTTCATTAGAAATTGACTGAATAATATGGTATCTTCACTAATTTTTGTCTCTGATTTCCCTCTGATAGTGGAATTAGTTTTCTCATTCGATTCGTTATTACAAGCAAAGCTTTTAAAGATTTCTTCAAAAGATGAGGTAGAGGGGTGAATGGGCATTTTCTTTTTTTTTCCATTAATAAGGTTATTAAATATTATCCTTAAAAGGTTCATTTTATCCTCAATCAACTTTACAAAACTACATTTTAATTATACCAAAGTCTTAAAAATATCCTTTAGCTTTTTAAGAGCTCCGGCCTTAATTTGAGAAACCCTCGAGACGGTAACTCCTAAAATTTCAGCAACTGACTTCAAATCAAGTTCCTCAACAAACAGAAGTTGAAGAACCAGCTGTTCCCTCTCTGATAATTCCCCAATAGCCCTTGAAAGTAACGCTGTCAATTCCTTTTTTATGAGGTCAGTTTCAGGATTTATAACACTAGAAACTAATGTATCCTTAATTTTTAAGGTATCAGAACCATTAAAGAGTTCTCTCTCTATAGATATAAAGAAGGAAACTTCGTCCTTTATCTCATTCCAATCAGATTTTTTTATTTTATTTCTAATGTTTCTAGGAAGGGGGTCAAGCTTCCTTAAATAGTCTAAAATTTCGCCTCTAATTTTTATGTAAGCATAAGTGGAAAAGCTGGACTTCTTCTCATTGTAATTTTCTACCGCCTTTATTAGACCTATAACTCCAGTGTTAACAAGCTCATCAAAATCGATAATTCCTTCCGGAATTCTCCTATAGATAGAACCTGCTATTTTCTTTACTAAAGGAAGATTCTCTAAAACAATTTCTTTCTTTGTCTTTGTCCTTCTATACATTTAAATCCCTTCTTTTAAAAATTTTAAGACTCTTTTTATAAAACTCTCCTTCTCCTCCTTTACAACTTCACCAGTATCTAACTGAGCTATTCTTTTAACTTCTAAGGAGAACTGGTCTGAGGGATAACTTTTTACTACTAAGGAACCTCTTCTAAGAGTGCTTCTTACATGTGAGGACTCAGGAAGAATACCTGCAAGTTTTATATCAAATCCAAGAAATTTCCTTACAGATGATTCAAGACGACTAAATGTATCAAAACCCTCCCTTCTACTTGAGGTCATGTTAACTATAATTTTAAACCTATTATAGTTGAATATTTTGTTCATGCTCTTGATAAAAGCATAAGCATCGGTTAAGGCTGTAGGTTCTGGAGTTGTGATTACGTAAGTTTCTGAAGATGCTCTACAGAAACTTAAAGTAAACCTCGATATACCGGCAGAGTTATCGATAATAATGTAGTCGTAATTTTCAATTACTCTTTCAAGTTGTAGAACCAAATTTGAGGCCTCGTAGGAGTCTATTTCATCAAACGAGTCAATACCTGAAAATCCTAAAACAACATCGAAGTTATAGACCTTTTGAACTACCTCCTCGATACTGGCTCCTTTTAATACAGATTTCAGATTCTTCTCTGGAGTTAAACCTAAAAGAATGTGGGTATTTCCCAACCCTATATCACAATCGAGAAGCAGAACTCTTTTCTCAAAAGAATTAGCAAGAACGTACGCCATTGAAGTAGAAACTGTCGTTTTACCTACACCTCCCTTTCCACTAGCAAAAGAGAGGACTTTCCTGTACCCTCTATTCTCCTTTTCCTTAACCAGCTTTAATAAATTGTCTACCTGGGTTTTCATCTTTCTCCTAAAAGGTAGTCTGCAACAATAGCTGGGGAAAGAACTCTTATATCCTCAGGAACCCTCTGCCCTGTACTGAGATAAGAGACTGGCAATTTAGACCTATACCCAACGTTAATAAGAACCCCTGGTTGTGAAGTTTCGTCTATTTTTGTGAAGAAAAGGTACTTTATAGGGAAAAAGCTTCTGTACTTATTGACTACTTCCATAGCCTCTCTAGTATCATAATTACACGATATTAGAAGGAAGTTTTCTATGGGGGCTCCAACGCCAGAAAGTATTGCTTTTATTTCTCCCAATCTAAAGTAATCATAGTGGCTTCTACCTACTGTGTCTATCAGAATTACATCCAAGTTCTCAAGATTATTTACTATCTCCTTTAATTTCTTTGGGTCAGTTGCAACAAAAAACGGAACGTTCAAAATGGAAGCATAAACCCTTGCTTGCTGAACGGCTCCTACTTTAAAAGTATCTGTACTAATTACCCCAACCTTTAACTGCTGTTCTATTACAAATTTACTTGCAAGTTTAAACAAATTGGTTGTTTTACCAACACCTGTTGGACCTAAAAAGGCAAATACTCTTTTTTCCCCCTCAGAAATTTTTAAATCACCAGTAAAGGAGAGAATTTCCTCCAATCCCTTAATAAGAGCCTCTCTAAATGTAGCAGTACTGAGGTCGAGTTTATCCGTTTCAATATCTAAGCCACATGAATGTTTTACCAATTCAATGGCGACCTCTAAATCAACACCCTTTTTTACAAGCAAATCTATAAGTTCTAAAGCATCGCCTGTAAATTCATTTAAATTTTGAGTTACATTTCTGCTTTCCAATTCCTCATAGGAAATAACAGGCTGAAAAGAACACTTAGAAATTTCCTCACTTACAGATAGCAACATATTTTTTAATTCTTCAATTTCTTTTTTTATCTCATCCTCTTCAATTTTCTCCTTTTGTTCCTTTTTAGTAACAAAGAGCTTGTAAGTTTTCTTTCTCAAAAAGGGAATAAAGGAGGGTTTCTTTTCAACTTCATAGTACAGGATTTCTATATCACCTAATTCTTTTTTTGCCCGTTCTATAAGTTCGTCTAAGTTTTCACCCTCATAAACCTTTATGCTCATTTTCCTTCTACAACTCCAACGATGTTTAGTTGAACTCCTGGTTCAATCTCACTGTAGGAAAGAACAGCTATGCTCGGCATGTAAGGTTCAATTATACCTCTAACGTACCTTCTAACAGCGGGAGAGGTCAAAATAACGGGAGTGAGATGTTGTGTTACGAACTTTCGAATATTTTGACCAATGCTCTTAACTAAATTTTGAACAAAAACAGGGTCTAAAGGAGGTAGATATCCGTTGTTTTCCTTTACTTTTTGTAGTATGTAATTTTCTGCTTCAGGAGAAAGGGATAGGGCAGTTAAGGTTCCATTTTGAGCGTACAAGCTGGTAATTAAACGAGACAAAGCCTGGCGAACAAACTCTGTTAGTATATCTGGGTCATTTGTCTTCTCAATATTATCGGCAATGGCCTCTATAATTGTAAGTAAGTCCTTTACAGGGACCCCTTCCCTAAGTAAGTTTTGTACCACTTTCGTCAAAATTCCATAGGAAACCGGCTCGGGAACCATATCCCTGACAATAGGGTACTTTCTTGAAAGCTTCGTAACTAAGTCTTTGATATCACCTCTACTTATAATTTCGTGGGCATGTCTCTTTATAACTTCAGAGAGGTGTGTAACTAAAACGGTTGGAACATCAACAACGGTATAGCCTAAAAGTTTTGCTTTATCCTTTTCTTTATCAGATATCCAATACGCAGTCAAACCAAAAGTTGGTTCCTTCGTTAACTTACCCTCTACTTTCCCTCTCACACCCCCCGTATCTATTGCCAGATACATTCCAGGCTCAACCTCACCTCGGGCTACTTCAATGTCCTTTAGGAGGATTCTGTACTCGTTAGGCTTCAATTCTAAGTTGTCCCTAATGTGAACAAGAGGAATAACAATTCCCAACTCCTTAGCAAGCTGCTTTCTTAAATTCTTAATTTTCCTTACAAGTTCGCCGTTTTGACTTTCATCAACGTAGGGAATTAACGAATAACCCAATTCCAGAGTGATAGGTTCCGGTTGAACAATGAACTCTTCCTCCTTCTTCTCCTCCTTACCCTGCTTGAGGAGTTCCTTTGCTTTTTTCTCTGCTTCTTCAATTCTCTTTACAGTTTCGTACTTGTAAACCATGTATCCAACAGACGCTACAAGTGCTGCAAGCAGCTCAAAAGGAAGAGTCGGCATACCGGGAACAATGCCAATAACAGCGAGAGTAAGGGCTCCCATAAACAACGGCTTGTAGTACTGAGTAAGCTGTTTGAATATTTCATGTCCCAAGTCTGTTTCTGCTGCTGCCCTTGTAACCATAAGTCCTGCAGCCGTTGAAGTCACAAGGGAGGGAATCTGAGAAACCAGCCCATCACCTACAGTTAGGAGAGTAAATGTTTTTGCAGCATCAGAAAAGCTCATTCCATGTTGAAATATACCGATAAGAAGGCCTCCAATTATGTTTATGAGGGTAATTATTATTCCCGCTACAGCATCACCCCTAATAAATTTAGAGGCACCGTCCATTGCCCCGTAGAAATCGGCCTCCCTTGCAATTTCTTCCCTTCTCCTTCTCGCTTCTTTTTCATCTATGAGTCCTGCATTGAGGTCTGCATCAATACTCATCTGTTTTCCAGGCATGGCATCAAGGGTAAACCTTGCAGCTACTTCAGAAATTCTCTCAGTTCCCTTTGTAATAACGATGTAGTTGATAACAACCAATATGGAAAAGACAACCATTCCAACGATGTAGTTACCCCCAACTACAAACTGACCAAAAGCTTTAATAACATTACCGGCAGCATCTGGTCCTTCGTTTCCGTGAAGGAGGATTCTCCTTGTTGTGGCAACGTTTAGGGACAATCTTAGTAGAGTTGCAAGTAGAAGTAGGGATGGAAAAGAGGAGAGCTCCAGGGGGTGTTTAACATAAACGGTCGTCATAAGTATGATGAGAGAGAATGTAATACTAAAGGTGAGCAAAATATCGAGCAAAAATGGAGGGATGGGAAGAACCAGACTGGCAAGAACGGCCAGTATAAGAAGTACAAAAACAAAATCGGAATACTTTAGAATTTTTAAGTAGTAAACGGAAAGTGTATCCTTCATTTACTTCCCAACTTTGTGTAGGTATTGATAGCCTTTTCGAAAAAAGTTTCAAAATTTCTTCCTAAAGAATCACCAATAATTTGGGAGAGCTCCATGTTGAAAAGGTCGTAGTACATGGAAGAGGAGAAAGTACCCAATAACCCATCAGGGATTGATTTTTTTGCTTCCTTTAAGTACTCACGAACAAGATAAACCTCAAACTGTGAGACTGCAAACTTCAAATTTTTTCTATTATGAATTTCATTTAAATCCCAGTATACCGGAATATTTACCTTCAAATCACGTTCCTCCCTACATGATTATAACTTTTGCATGTAATTTTCCAGCTGCCTTAATTGCCTGTATAATTGCTATTAAATCTCCAGGAGAGACTCCTAATTCGTTTAGAGCCTCAACAAGGTCCTTTAGAGAAGGAGAGTTTATGGAGAATATTCGCCCGTTCTCTTCAACAACTTGGGTTTTAACGTTTTGAACTACCGTAGTATTTCCACTTGAAAGGGGAGAAGGTTGGGAAACCACGGGAGTTTTAGTCACAGATACGTAAATGTTCCCATGGGAAACATAAACTGGAGGGTCTATTTTTACATCCCCACTCATAATAACTGTTCCGGTCTTTTCATAAATTACAATTGTTGGTTCTGGATTTGTCTTGACTTTTAAGTTCAAAATTTCAGATATAAAACGAACCTTATCTGTTTCAGGAGGAAAACTAACCCTTATAGTAGCTGAATCTGCTGCTCTTGCCAAATTCATGTTAAAGTGCTTGTTTATTACATTGGCTATTTCGTAGGCTAAGGAAAAGTTAGGAGAGTTAAGAGTAAGGACTATTGTCTTTTGACCGTTCAACTCAAATGGAACCGACCTTTCAACAATTCCTCCGTTGGGAATGATACCTGCTGTAGGAAAGTTTTTTTGAACTTTTCCTCCCTTGTTTGATTCACTGAATCCTCCTCCTGTTGAGACAGGACCCTGAGCAAATGCATAGATTTTACCGTCTGCTCCCATTAAAGGAGTCCTTATTAAGACACCGTTGGCTATACTCTTCGCATCTCCTAATGATGCTACCTCTACATCAAAGGTCATTCCAGGCTTTGCAAAGGGAGGCAGTTTAGCCGTTACTATGACAGCAGCAGCATTTTTTGTCTTTACAGCCTTTGGGTCAACGTATATTCCCATTCTCCTGAGCATGTTGGCAATACTTTGGAGAGTGAAGACACTGGTTGTTCCATCTCCGCTTCCATTTAGTCCAACAACGATTCCATAACCGGTTAGATAGTTAGGTCTCACTCCTTCAACGTTTACCAACGTTCCTACATTTACCTCTGCTCCAAATGAGACATTAGAGATTATTAGTAAAAGAGTAATAAGGATTCTTACCACGCTCTACCTCTAAAATGGCCAGATTTTTGATAGGAGTCTTGCCAACCATCCCGGCCTCTGAGTTTCGTTAAAGTAACCTTTCCCGTTGTACTCAACATACATGTTGGCGATCTTTGAAGAGGGTATTGTGTTATCGGGACCTATATCACTTGGTCTTACAATTCCTGAAATTCTTAAAACTTGAACGTCATCGTTTATCTTTACCGTTTTCTCTCCAACTATGAATAGGTCTCCATTTGGATAGACCTTAACAACCCTTGCAGATATGGTTGCTATCAGCTTTGCATTTCTTGATGTTGAGTTTTTTCCTGAGAAGGACTCAGAAGGAGAGGTAGAGAATCCAACTAACGGATCTTTACTCTTACCTGGAAATGGCTTACCAAAGAATTTAGGTTTATTAACATTAATGTTGTAGGAACTCTTCTTCCCAGAAGAGGTGTTTGCCGAGCCGGAACCGGAGAGATTTTCGTAAACATTAATTGTTACTACATCACCAACGTTGTGTGCTTTAGGGTCAGAAAATAGGTTATCGTAACCGTTGAATAAAGAACCTGGAGAGGCTTCCTTTTTGCTAACTTCAGGAGGAGGTGTTTTGGGAAAAACAACAGGTTCCTTCTTCTCCGTTCCACAGGAAGCCACAACAAAGATAACTAATCCGATACAAATTCTACTAAGCCATTTCCAATTACCCTGCATAGTATCACTTTTCCAGTAGATGGATTTCTGACTTTAATTATATCCCCTATAAGGCCATCCTGATTGGCTATTCCAAGGAGCTCTATCCTTAAACTCCCCCTTCTATAAACAACCTTAACAGGAAGGTTCTTCCTAACGGCAAAGTTAGGTGTAATGTCCCTCTCCTTTATGACTTCGCCAGGGAGAATATCCCTCCTTGCTGTTGCTCCTACAATAGCTTTTAAATTATCTGTTCCTCCTCTTGCCCTACTTTTCCTTACTTCCCTAACTGCTACATCTTGAGGGTCAATTTTACTTCCCCTTGGAATAGGTTTAACAGCAACTACTACCTTTACTTTTTTTTCAATTCTGACTGGTATCCAGAATTTTTTAAATCGATTACCGTTAGTGTAAATTTCATAAATGAATCTCGCATATCTGTCAGATAGAGAGTCAAGTATCAGTTTCTCCTTATAGTTATTGGTGGGTAGTTTAACACTCAGTCCCGGTACAGAAATAACCTCATATTTAGAGTAGTTCTTTTTTATGAAATCTTCTACTAATTTCCTAATATGTTCCTTATCAATTTCAACACATAGGGATTTTATAGTTGTATAATCCGTCCCTGTAATACGAATTTCTCTAAAGGAAACTCCATTCTTCCTTAAAAAATTTGCAATCCGCTTAGCTATCTCCTCCTTTGATAAAGTTCTTCTGCTACAAATTCCAACATTTCCTATTTTAATTTCAGAGAGTAGTTTTTTCTCAAAATTGCTTCCCTTAATATGAGCGATATCCCCTAAAGTTACATAATTTGAACTTACAGTAACTTTACTTTTAAGCTCTATTTCAGCTCCATAACATAAGGAGAAGGAAAAAATAAGTGCTAAGATAGCGAAGAAACTACGACTTAAGGTTAGCAACTGTTCTAAGCATTTCATCTGCCGTGAGTATTCCCTTTGAATTAATTTCATAAGCTCTTTGAGCGACTATCAAGTTAACCATCTCTTCTACAATGTTAACGTTGGAAGCTTCGAGGAAACCCTGGGTTAATTTACCAAAACCGTCCGTATTAGGGTCTCCCTCAATAGGTTCACCTGAGGCGTCAGTTTTTGCAAATAAATTGCCACCCAAGGCCTTCAATCCAGCTGGATTCATGAACCTGTAAAGTTTAATCTGGCCTACCTCTTCAGTTACCTGCTCTCCACCGGTGTTTCTAACAACGTAAACCTTTCCATTTGGAGATATGGATATGCTAACAACAGTTTCAGGAGAGGAAATTTGAATGTTTGGATAGAGTTTGTACCCCTCAGGAGTTACAACGTAGCCCTCATCGTCAAGCTGGAAGTTTCCAGCTCTCGTATAGGCTTCCCCTCCTCCGGGAAGTTCTATTTTGAAAAATCCATGTCCCTGTATTGCTATGTCCAATGGTTTATCTGTTTTTATGAGACTACCCTGAGTAAAAATCTTACTCACATCGGAAAGTTTCACACCTAAACCAATCTGTATTCCTGAGGGGACCCTGTTCTCATCTGAACTCATAACTCCAGGGTCTCTAATATCTTGATATATTAAATCCTCAAAATTCGCCCTTGACCTTTTAAATCCCACCGTATTAACGTTAGCTATGTTGTTGGATATAACGTCTAAATTTGTCTGTTGAGCCTCCATTCCCGATGCTGATGTCCAGAGAGCTCTAAGCATATCTCCCTCCTCTATAATTTTCCTATTTCTGTGCTCTTAACGTTAACGTAATCAAGCGCTCTCATGAGATTACCGTAAATCTCAAATCTCCTTTGAGCCTCTATTAGCTCCACCATCTCCTTAATGGGACTCACATTGGAGTTCTCTAAAAATCCCTGGAGAATTTTTGCATCGGTTGCCATTGGAGTTCCTATTCCCTGATAGTAGGAATCCCCTAAGGGCTTGACTTTTTGAAAGTCAACAATTTTTAGGATACCAACTTTTCTATTACCCTCATATACTTCCCCATCAGAAGTAACGGTAATCTTTTCACTTTCTGTAAGGAAAATTTCCTTTCCGGAGATATCTAAAACAGGATTTCCATTTTGGTCAACCAACTTTCCATCTGAATCAACAAAAAAGTGACCGTTTCTCGTATAAATCTCTCCACTTTTTCCTTTTACAGCGAAGAAACCACTTCCCTTTAAAGCTAAATCCAAGGGGTTACCAGTCTTTCGGAGAGCTCCCTGAGACAGAATTACATCGGTTCTTTTAAATCTCGGGAAAACCATTAAATTGTAAGCATCTCCCCTATTTTTGGGTATGTGTTGAGAAAACTCCTCCATAAGAATTTTCTTAAATCCAGGAGTATCCACATTTGCAACATTGTTTGAAACTATATCTAACTGCTCCTTGGCCCTCTCAGCCCCAGAAGCTAAAATGTAAAGTGATTGAACAGTTAAAGCCATATTTACTCCTCAATTAATTTTAATCTCTCCTCGGGAGTAATAATTTGAACGATTTCAACACCAAAATTATCCTCAACCTGATAGAGCTTTCCCTTTGCTACCAGTTTACCGTTGATTTTTATATCAACAGGCTCATCAATAAATCTGTCAAGTTCAACAACACTGTTTGTATGGAGTTTCAAAATCTCCTCCAACGGAAGTTTTGTTGAACCAACTTCAACACTTACTTCAAGGGGAATATCCTTTAGAAGCTCAAATTCCTTTTCGCACTTTTCAGATGGTTTGGTTTCCTCAGGAGTACTCTTTAATTCCTGCTCTTTTAAGGCCTCTTCCCACTGTTTCGCCAACTCCTCTTGATTTTGCTCTTCCTGATTATAGGAGTTAGAGGCCTGTTGCTGTTTTAAAGACTCTTCCCACTCCTTAGCCAAGTTCTCCTGATTTACTTCCTCTCCTTCAGCCTTTGGCTTCTCCTCCTGTGTTTTCCCCTTCTGTTCTGCTGTCTCTTCCAGGTTCTTTTCCTCTTCTGCCATTTCCGTCCCCAGATATAAACTTACTAATTAGAGCTGCATATTTATCCTTAACCTTTCCAAGTCTAACGAGAAACTTAGGAGTCTCCTCGACGTAAAGTCTGAACAGGTCTTTTTTAGAAACTTCAAGGTTAATTTTATCTCCAACCTTCCAGTTTAAAATATCTCCCATTCTTAATTTTTTTCTTGCAAGCTCTAAAGTCAATTTCACTTTTGTTTTAAGAACTTTTTTTCTAAGCTGGGCATCCCAAATAGGGTCCTTTTCTGTGAGGAAGGACTCGGAAAAAATTATGTCCCTTATCGGCATAAACATACTCTGAGGAAAGCAGAAAAAAAAGGGTGCCTCATAACCTTCAATATCCATAGAGCATTCAACAACGATAACCTTCTCATTTCCAGAAGCAATTCTCGCAAGGGTTGGATTCAGCTCTATTCCTTTTAATTCCAGCTCTACTGGATAGATATTTTTCCACACACTTTCAAACGTCTCTAAAGTAAGTTCTACAACGCTGCGTATAATTTTAAGCTCTAACCGGGTAAATTCCCTTCCTTCCACCTTAAAGGGTTTAGCAGGTCCTCCAAAAAGGACACTTATAATTACAAAAACTAACCTTGAATCGAGCACTAATAGGAAATTTTCCTTTAAAGGTTTCATAGAAGCTATACTGTAACTGGCAGGCATAGGGATTTTCGACATAAACGACTGAAAACGGGTTATAAAAACTGTTTCCTTTGATACCATTGCAACTTGAGGAATCAATCTTCTTATCTCCTCTCCATAAATCTTCAACCACTTCTCAAAAAGGAGATCTAATCCTGGAACTCCCCCTTTCTTTACGTGTTCTAACTTTGAAAAGTCAAGGGGAGCTATTTTCTCCTCTTCCTTTTCCTCCTTTTTTTCCCCTAAGAGGGCATCGATTTCTTCCTGAGAAAGGAAATCCTCAGACATTCATCCCCCTAAATGAGCTCCTCAGAACCGCTGATATCTATTTTACCCTCTTCCGCAAGCTTCTTAATTACAGCAATAACTCGTTTCCGTGCCGCTTCAACGTCCGATTTTTTAACAGGACCTAAAGCTTCTAAATCCTCCAAGAACATCTGAGCTGCCCTCTTTGACATGTTTGAGAGGAACTTATCAAGAATTTCTTGAGGAGCTCCTTTAAGAGCTAACAGAAGGTCATTCTTATCAACCGACTTAAGTATCTCAATAATTGCTCTATTATCAAGTTTAATAATATCCTCAAACTTGAACATCCTCTCTTCAATGGCATCTGCAAGGGATGGGTCTTCCTTTCTGATTTGGTCAAGGAGCTCCTGAGCAATCTCTTTTGGTAGATTGTTAACTATTTCAGCAGCAATATCCAAACCGCTTAGTGCCTGTTCCTTTCCTCCTCCAATACTTGCCAACTCCTCCTCCAATGCCTCAACAACAATCTTCAACGTTTTCATTGAAATCTTTTCAAGTTGCGCCAACCTCTTTACAACCTCTTCCTGAACGTTAGTTACTCCCAGTCTCTTAGGAAGGTACTGAATAACTTCGGCTGCCTTCATAGGAGGTAACTGGGAGAGTATTATGGCAATAATTTGAGGGTGCTCTTTCTCTATGAGCTTTGCTATAAACTTTGGGTCGAGTTTTTTAAGCTCCTCAAATATGAGTTTTTCCGATTCTGCAAGCATTGTTTCTTCTAAAAGTTCGTTGAGCTTATCAGGAGGAAGGGCTTTTTCTAAAAGCCTCCTAACTTCATCAGGAGCTGCCTTCAGAGGAGCAATTTCTGACAGCTCACTGTAAGCTTCCTCGATAACGAGTTTCACCATATCCTTCTTTACTGTTCCTAAAGAAAGAATCGCCTTGGCAATCTTTGCGATTTCATAATCCTTCAAGTTTCTTATAACATTAACGGCAATGTCTTCAGGAAGGGACAGGATTAAAATAGCAGCTTTTTGAACTCCTGTAATTCTCTCTGTTTTTACTTTCTTTTCTTCCATAAACCACCTTTAATGGTTCTTGTGACTGAAGTAGAGGGCTAAAGCGAGCATAAGAACACCTGCTGCAAGGTATAAGGTTTCTAAAGGAGTTTCGTATTTAATATGAATTGCATACTTGAAAAAGGTAACAATTAAAACCATAAGGACAACTTTTGCCAATTTCTCCTTTAAATCATCCAAACTGTGAATTGCAAGTATCTTACTCGACCTCTTATCACTCTCAGCTTCGTCAATTCTGCTTATAAAGAGCTCGTAGAGACCTAATGAAAAAATTATTAAAACGGTAGCAATTAAGTAGAGGTCTATAGCACCTACTATTGAGCCTACAAGGGTTTCATGTTCATCTGAACTAATGTGAAAACCCCTTTCAACGAGGGAATAGACCGGTTCGTATATTTCCATAGAAGCTACAATGAAGAGGGAAAGTGATGCAAGGAGAGAAAAGAGAACTGCAAATATTACAAGCCACCTCGTTCTCCATAAAAAACCTTCAAAAACTCTCTCTAAAAGTTTCACTTAGAAACCCCCAAATACAGCGTGTTCTATGTAGAAGAGAACAATTGCAATAACAACAGTTATTGCGGCAACAGGTGTTCCGTACTTCATAAACCTGAAGAAATCAATCTTGTATCCGTTCCTCTCAGCAATGTCTGCAGTAACAATATTTGCAGAAGCACCGATTAAAGTCAGGTTTCCTCCAAGACAAGCTCCCAAGGAGAGTGCCCACCAGAGAGGGTCCATAATTGAACCCATCTGCAGCTCCATCCCTTTTAAAACGTAAGCCATAGACATTGTAAATGGTATGTTATCCACAAATCCAGAAATTACTGCTGAGACGAATCCTACAATTATTATCCCTTCGTGGATGTTGTTTCCTATTTCCTTTATCAGCCAGTGAGCAGCTATATCAAACACACCGTTGACCTCTAAGGCTCCAACAACCATAAACAGTCCCATGAAGAAGATTAACGTTGTCCACTCAACCTTTTCCAAAATCCAGGCAGGAGAGAGGCCACTTATTAAGGATAAAATCGTGGCCATCGCAAGAGCAATAATTCCTGGCTCAAGCCCTAAATCGTGTCCAACTATAAAGAGTATGATTGTTATCAGGAAAGTGACTACAGATTTCTTCATAAGCTTTCTGTCTAAGAGCCTTTCATCAACTTCTCCCGAAAGTATGTCTGACAGCTCATCTCCCGAAACTTGAGCTTTTAGAAATCCCCCCTTAGCCATCAAGAAGTGCATTACTGCAAGACCAATTAAGAAGGCAAGGGTAGCGTAGGGTGCTACTTCCTCTAAGAAGTCATTGAAGGTCTTACCTGCAATACTTCCAATGATTATGTTTGGCGGGTCACCAATTAAGGTTGCCGTACCACCTGTGTTTGATGCTAAAACAATTGCAATGAGGTATGGAATAGGGTTCAATTTAAGCTTTTCCGCAATGTTAATCATAACAGGAGCCATAAAGAGGACAGTTGTAACGTTATCCAAAAATGCAGAAAAGAGAGCTGTAAGCAGAGAAAATATCCATAGAACCCTTGATGGAGAACCTTTTGTTAACTTAACAGCTTTTGCTGCAACAAGATGGAAGAAACCACTCTTTCCCATAACGGTAACGATGTTCATCATTCCAAATAGGAGAAAGATTGTATTGTGGTCAACAGATTCCCAGGCCTTTTCCGGAGTTATAACACCGATAATTAGAACAAGGGAAGCTCCTATAAGAGCAGCAATCGTTCTATGGAAAAACTTTTCTAAGAGTATCATTGCGTACGTAAATAGAAAGAGAAGAACGCTTAACTCCGCCATCTCCGTTTTAGAAAGGTGAATGTGAAAAGCTCCTAAAAGACCACTGACTTCCTTCACAGCCCCTTCCATCACTCCTCCCAGCTATTTAAAAGGTCTTTAACAGCTCTAATACTTCCCTGTGTAACGTCTCCAGATATCATTTTCGAAATTTCCTCTACAAGAGAGGAGTTTTCTAAAACGTTTACTTCTACTTTCCCATTCCCTGTTCTCTCTAATTTAAAAACCCTATCTGCTGGAGCAACAACCTGAGGCGAGTGAGTTACAGCTATAACTTGTTGATTCCTCGAAATAAGTTTCAGTTTTCTTGCAACCTTCTTGAGTATTTTACCAGACATGCCCGAATCAATCTCGTCAAAGACCATTGTAGCAGAAGGTAGGGAAAAGATGGATAAAATTGAAAGGAGAAATCGAGAGAGTTCTCCTCCTGAAATTGATTCAGAAATTGGAGACAAGGGTAAAATTGGATTTCCAGAAAACAGGAATCTTACAGTTTCAAGGCCAACAGGAGAAGGTTCTTTAAGGTCTTGAAATTCAATCTCAAACCTTGCAGAATTGAGGCCTAACTCTGAAAATTCCCTCTCTAAGTATTTCTTCAGCAAACTACTACCTTCTTTTCTCTTAATGCTTATTTTCTTACCTATCTGATAAAGTTTCTCCTTTATTTCTTCCAACTCCCTTTCTAAATTTTCAATTTCGTAGGAAACATTCTCAAGCCTTTCCAACTTCTCTTTCGATTTATTTAGAAAGTCATAAATTTCCTCATAGGAACTTCCATACTTTTTCTTAAGTTTTTCTATTTTGTAGAGTCTTTCCTCTATTTCCTCCAAGGAAAGTTCAGTTTCTGGAGGATTCATTTTTCTCTCAATTTCCGAAACTATCGATTCAACTTCGTAGTAGACAGAGGAGAGCTTTTCTGAAATTTCACCGTACATGTTTAAGGAATCAAACTCTCTAATAACATCTGAGAGAAGCGAAAGGACGGACACCTCTCCTTCGTAGAGCAGAAAGAGCGAAGTTTCCCTAACCTTTCTAATCTCCTCAATTTTGGAGAGTTTTTCCCGGAGCTCTAAGAGCTCCTCCTCCTCTCCTATCTGAAGGTTAACTTCCTCAATTTCGTTTATTTGAAACTTCAAAATATCAATTTCCCTATCCCTTAACCTCTCCTGCTCCTTTAACTCCGCAAGTTCCGAAAGCTTACTACTATACTTCTTTAGAACTCCTCTGAACTCTTCAAGGAGACCTTCGGTCTTCGAAAATCTGTCAAGTATTTTAAGTTGATAGGAGGGTTTTAGTAGATTTATACCCTCCCTTTGGGACTGAATAAAAAAGAGAGGAGATAGAACCTCGTAAATTTTCCTCTGTGGAACTCTCATACCGTTTAAAAAGTACCTCGAGCGCCCTCCCTTAAAGTCCCTCCTGACGAATATCTCCTCCCCATCTACCCTTAAGACAGCCTCTACAAAGGTATCTTCTGTAACAAACGGGAACTTTTCTCCCATTAAAAACTTAATTGATGAAACGAGAAGGGATTTACCCGTTCCAGTTTCACCGATAATAACGTTAAAGTTTGGAGAGAGGAAGAGCTCTCCACTTATACCACCAAAGGAATTAACTCTGAGTTCCTCAAGCATACTAACTGCTGACCCAATTGTTCAGAATTTTTAGAACCTGCTCTCTACCTTCGCGGGTTTTTGACGAGAAGGGAACTATTCTAACTGAATCATCCTTAAAGGCTCTTCTGACTTTTTCTTCAAGCTTCTTTCTCTCTGAGGACTTCAACTTATCAACCTTCGTTGCAATTACAACGTAGGGAATAGAGTAAAAGTCCAACCAATCCTTCATCTGTTTGTCCTTCTCTGTGGGTCCTACCCTTGAATCAATTAGGAGAAAGATACCCTTTAATCTGTCTCTACCCTTTAAATAACTTTCTATAAGTTCCTTCCACCTCTTCTGTTCCCTAAGCGGAACCCTTGCGAAGCCGTAACCGGGAAGGTCAACTAAGAAGAACTTTTGATTAACTAAATAGAAGTTAATCGAACGGGTCTTTCCAGGCTCAGAGCTCACCCTTGCAAGCTTAAAGTTGTTTACAATGGTATTTAAAAGGGAGGACTTTCCAACGTTTGACCTTCCAACGAAGGCCACCTCGTTAAAGGGAGTCTGGGGTAAGTCCTCAGGTGAGTAGACTGCTTTGTAGAGCTCCACATTTTTAACTTTCATTATCCCTCTTTTAAAAGCTGGTCTACAGCCCTTACAAAGAGCTCCTCGTAGGAAGGAGCAAATCCAACCTCGTAGTACCTAATAAACCCTCTCTTATCGATTATGTAGGTTTGAGGGATTGAGTCAAGTCCCGTAATTTTCCCTGCAAACTCATCCCAAGCCTTTTCCGGTGCAGGAGCTACAGTGTAGCTAACTCCCATCTTTTCAACGAAGGGCTTTAGTTCTTCAGGAGCTCTACCTGAATAGTCAACAGAAAGCCCAATAACTACAACTTTTCCACCGTACTTCTTATAAATCCTGTCAAGAACAGGCATCTCTGCCCTACAGGGTGGACAGTAAGTTCCAAAGAATTGAACAATAACAACTTTCCCTCTAAAATCTGAGAGTCTATGGGTCTTCCCGTTCACATCTGTAAATTTAAAATCGTAAGCTCTCGTTCCTCTACTCTCCTGTGAGATTGATGATACCTCTGTAGTTTTCTCAACCTTTCCCGTTTCCTTTTGACACCCTGTAATTGAGACAAGAGACAACAAAAGAGCAACGGATAGGAGCTTTTTCATCCTAACCTTCCTTCTCCTCTAAGAATTTTGTGGCAGACATTGCTGCAACTGCTCCATCAGAAGTGGCCGTAACGACCTGTTTCAGTGGCTTGTACCTAACGTCCCCAGCGGCAAAGAGACCTGGCATTTTTGTCTTCATCTCATCATCTGTAAGAATAAATCCCTGTTCGTTCGTTTCCACTAAGTGTAAAACAGGGGAGACGTTCGGTTCATTTCCAATGAATATAAAAATACCGTCAACTGGCAGTTCCGATAATTCACCGGATACAGTATCCCTAAGAGTAAGGGATTCTACAAAGTCCTTTCCATTTATGGATTCAACAACCTTATTCAGTACAGGTTCTATTTTTTCGTTTTTCCTTACCCTATCCTGAATAATTTTTACAGCTCTAAACTTATCTCTCCTGTGAATCAGATAAACTTTGTTTGCAAACTTTGTTAGATAAAGGGCTTCCTCTAATGCAGAATCACCCCCACCAACTACTGCAACGGTTTTATCCTTAAAAAAGAAACCGTCACAAACGGCACAGTAGGAAACTCCCCTTCCTAAAAACTCTGCCTCTCCAGGAACGTTTAACTTTCTTGGGGTTGAACCTGCAGCCCAGATTACGGTTTTTCCCCTTATTTCATCATTCCCGCACTTTAAAATGAAAATATCCCCTTCAACATCGACAGAATCCACACTTTTTCCAGTCTCTATCTTTGCTCCAAACTTCTCTGCATGTTTTCTGAATTTCTCTGAAAGTTCAAATCCAGTAATACCTTCATAGAAACCAGGATAGTTCTCTATCTGCTCCGTTATAAGGAGCTGTCCACCTGGAACCTGGTCAAGAACAACCGTTTTAAGTTGAGACCTTCCAGCATAAATTGCAGAAGCCAGCCCTGCAGGGCCAGCACCAACTATCACAACATCCCAAATCATGCTCTACTCCCCGAGGAAACGGGCTATCATGTTTTCAAAAACAGCCTTAGGCTGAAGTCCTACTTTAACATCGGCAGGCTCTCCATTAACAAAGAGTATAACGGTAGGAATTCCCCTTATTCCGTACTGCATTGCAACCATGGGAAGTTCATCTGTGTTTACTTTAACAACTTTAACTTTTCCTTCGTACTCCTGGGAGAGCTCCTCAATTGTGGGAGCAAGCATTCTACAAGGTCCACACCATGGAGCCCAGAAGTCAACAAGCACAGGGATATCTGACTGAAGAACTTCCCTTTCAAATTCATCGACTGTTTTGATTTCTTTTGCCATTACTTTACCTCCTCTTCTAAAAGTTTCAAGATTTTAACTACAACGGGTAACTCTATTCTGTAACAGGTTTTTACTCCGTCCTTACGGAATGAAATTACTCCTGCATTCTTCAGTATGTTAATGTGCTGGGAAACCGTTGGTTGAGGAACGTTCAATTCCTGCCAAATATCCTTTACACACTTTTCACCATCGGACAAGTATTTAACAATCTTCACCCTCGTTGGATGGGCAAGAGCCTTTAAGATATCGGCTATTTTTGTTTCCCTCTCCAAAAAACTCCTCCGAAATTTTAAGGGAATTCTATCATAGTTAATATACAATGATTCCTCCATAACCAACAACCTGGTTATAGTCCCCTGTAACGTCCCCCGAAGTTCTGTACATTACCAACTCTGCCTTTTCAGCTCCAAGCTCCTTGGCTGCAGTCAGTCCTACCGTTGCAGGGATAACTCCACACATGGAGATGTTGTAGTAGTGAACCCTCCTGTAGAGCTCCACAGGGTCAAGGTTTAGAATCGCATCAATAGCTAAAGAATCAAGCCTTTCAGCCGTATCCTGGGAAACGTAGTGTGAAAAGTCCGTGCTAACAACAATTAGTGTATCCTCATCTACCTGAGAAATAACGCTTGCAAGGGCCCTTCCTGCCTTAATACAGTCATCTAAAGAGATATGCTGAAAAACAACAGGAACTATCCTTAAATCGCTCCTATAACCTGAACAGAACTGTAAAAACGGAACTTGAACTTCCAAAGAGTGCTCGTATATGTGGGCCGTTGTGTCAGGTTCAAATGGATAGTGGTTGCAGAGTTCGCTCGTAAATTCCTCATTAACAGGAACCTCTCCCAACGGAGTAATCCAAACCCCTTCCGTAAAGACAGACACAGGCCTTCCTAAACCGGTATGGTTTGGACCCATAATTACGTTGTTTTTAGGAATCTCTACCCTACTGTAAGTTTCACCTGCAACCTTTCCAGAGTAGATGTAACCTGCATGGGGAACAATAACAGCCTTTGCCTTAACCTTTGGAACGTCTCTCCTACAAAGAGAACTCAAAAACATTTCAAGCTCCTGAGGAGTTCCCGGATAGAATTGACCTGCAACTGCCGGATACCTAACCATCTCTCCCTCCACTTTGGACTGTATTTATTTCATAATTTAAATTCAAGTGCCAAACTTTTCTACGCAACTTATATTTAAGGCTGGAAAATTCCCTCTGGGGGAAGTTTTAGATGAAGAGATTTATGTTTAAGTCTAAAATCCACAGGGCAACTGTAACGGGGGCAGACCTTAACTATGAGGGAAGTATAACAATTGACAGCGAGCTCCTCAAACTTGCCGACATACTTCCCTACGAAAAAGTTGACATCTACAACGTTTCAAATGGAGAGAGATTCTCAACCTACGTTATACCGGGAGAACCAGGAAGTGGTGAGGTTTGTCTAAACGGGGCAGCTGCAAGGAAGGTTCAAAAGGGAGATATTGTAATAATTGTAAGCTACTGTGAGCTCTCTGAAGAGGAAGTAAGAAACTTTTCTCCAACGGTAGTTTTGGTCGATGAGAACAACGCTCCTGTTAAGGTAAGCAAGACTTCAGGCGGATTGTTGGTATAAAGGTAGGGAATTTCCCTACCTTTCAATTTCACCCGCTATAAACTTCTCCACGAGCTCCTTTGCTTTCCAGTCTGGATACTGAACAGGTGGGTGTTTCATAGTGTATGAAGAAATTGAGTAGAGAGGGCCTGAGATTCCCCTATCAAGAGCTAACTTTGCACACCTAATTGCATCTATTGCAGAGCCTGCACTGTTAGGAGAATCCTCAACGGACAGCTTTAGTTCAATGTACATAGGAACATCACCGAACAACCTTCCCTCAAGTCTTATATAGGCAATCTTATTGTCCTTGAGCCAAGGAACGTAGTCACTTGGGCCGATGTGGATGTTGTTATCCTCAACGGGGTATGGAATAATTGAGCGTACAGCCTCCGTCTTTGAAACCTTCTTTGTCTTTAAACGCTTCCTCTCAAGCATGTTTAAAAAGTCTGTGTTCCCACCAAAGTTGAGCTGATAGGTTCTATCTATTGGAACGCCCCTGTCGCTCATTAAAGTAGCCAGAGCTCTATGTGTAATCGTTGCCCCAACCTGAGATTTAATATCATCTCCAACTATTGGAAGCCCCTTCTCCTTAAACTTTTGGGCCCACTCCTTGTCCGATGCTATAAAGACAGGAATACAGTTTACAAAGGCACAACCGGCCTCAAGGGCACACTGAGCGTAAAACCTTGTAGCCTCTTCAGAACCAACGGGTAGGTAGTTAACAACAACTTCAGCTCCACTCTCCTTGAGTACTTTCACCACATCAACCGGTTCCTTATCGGCAGGTACAAACCTCTGTTCCTCGGGATACTCAAGCATGTGTTCGGCAAACCCATCCATAATCGGGCCCATTTGAACTTCAACGCCCATCTCAGGAACGTTAGGATTAAAAACTTTAGTACAGTTGGGCTTTTCAAATATCGCTCTGCTCACATCCTTACCTACTTTCCTTTTATCAATGTCAAAGGCCGCAACAACCTCAATATCCCATGGCTTGTATCCACCAACATCGTAGTGCATCAGTCCGGAAATCTCATTCTCCGATTTATCCCTATAGTAGTAAATTCCCTGAACCAAAGAACTTGCGCAATTTCCAACGCCAACTATTGCAAGCTTAATTTTCTTAGACATCTACTCTCCTCCCGCTCTGTACTTTTCAGCAATCATTTTAAACTCTGTTATTCTCTTTTCCAAGGTTGAAAGCTCCTTAACCATCTCATCAACAATTTTAGGAAAGTTCTCAGCAAGGGATTCTACTACGTCTTGAATTATCCTCTCCCTCTCCTCCTCACTCATGTACTGTTTGTTCTTAAGGGCGTCCTCTATCAAGGCCATTTCAAGGAGTCCTAAGGTTAAAAGGAGAGGGTTAATCTCTTTAGCTTTAAAACGCTGTTTAAGGAATTCAACAACTTGATTGTACTGACTGTCAGGTTTACACCTTCCAGCTTCAAGGTTTAACCACAGGTCGAGGGCCCTACAGGCAAGCCCCTTTATTCCCCTTTCGTCTATCTCCATACTACTTCTCCAGCTCCATTAATTTTACCTTTGCAATGTTTGCTTCAGGTGTTCCAGGGTACTTTGCTATGACTTCGTTGAGAATTTCCTTTGCCTTGTCATTGTCTCCCATTCCCCTGTAGCACAAGGCCAACTTTAACATTGCTGCAGGAACCTTATTTCCGGTCGGATACTTGTCAATAACATCCTGAAAGTACTTAGCGGCAGTTTCGTAATCGTTATGGGAGTAGTAAATCTCCCCTATCCAGTAGAGAGCATTGTCTGCCAGGTCACTCTCAGGATACTGCTGTACAAGCTCCTCAAAGAGTTTTTTTGCCTTCTCAAAGTCTCCAGACTCCATTGCATTAAAGGCCTGTTTGTACAAGTCCTTTGCACCGATTTGGATAACCTTAGGAACTTTTTTTTCTTTGGAGGTTGAAGTTTGAGGAGCTCCCACAGAAATCTTAGATATTAACTGTTTTATCTCCTCAACTTCCTTCTTCAAGTCGTAAATGTTCTGCTCGTTTGAGGAGACCCTATCTTCCAACTTAGCTACTCTATTTTCTAAGGAGGAAATCTTCTCCCTGTTTTGTGAAACTTTAACCTTAACTTCATCAATGTTGCTTTTCGGTTTTACAGACTCATTCTGAACGGCAGTGGCACAGCCAAAAAAGAGGGAGCTAAGTAACAAAATCCCCACACGTTTTCTCATCTTTCCTCCCCAAAGTTTAAGTTTCTCCTCTCAAGCTCCTCTTCACATTCCCTGACGAGTTCCTCAATGAGCTCCTTAACGTGGTACATTCTATTAACCCTTCCAACGTTACTTCCCGAAAAGACAAGTCCCCTCTCAACATCGCCAGAAACCGATTTTAAAAGAACGTCTGCTATGCAGTAAATGGAATCCTCACCTGAACAGGTTTTCAAACAGTTGAACGGACACTTATGGGGAATTTTTCCTTCCCTCTCTAAACGTTCGGTAAAGGGATTTCTCACAGCATGGGCAGGCATACCAACCGGACTCTTTATGTATATTGAGTCCTCAGGTTTAGCCTTTATTATGTACTCCTTAAACTCAGGGGCTGCATCACACTCGTACGTTGCTATGAACCTTGTTGCTATCTGGACACCCTTAGCTCCCATTTCAAAGGCCCTTGCTATGTCCTTGCCGTCAAATATCCCGCCAGCCGCTATAACGGGAATATCAACAGCATCAACAATTTTAGGGAGGACATCCCATAGGTTCTCCATAGTTCCTAAGTGCCCGCCAGCCTCTCCACTTTCAACAATAACTGCAGAGGCACCTAACCTCTCTGAGAGCTTTGCTCCCTTCGGAGTCGCAACTATCTCTATTAACGGAACATCAAAGGTGTTGCATATTTTAAATACGTCCTTTCCAAATCCGGCTCCCTGAATGATTAAATCGGCACCTGCATCTATGGCAGTCATTAGGAGCTCGTAGAAGTGGGTGAGGGCGTACATTATGTTGACACCTATTATTCCGTTGGGGGAGAGCTCCTTCGCCTTTCTTATCTCCTCGGCAAGCTCCCAGGCGTAGTGATAGGGTTTAAGTCCAACACTTTCAACGTCAATTCCTTTACAGGTTCTCTTTTTAGGCTTCGACCTATCCTTTTCATGAAGGAGAACGGCCGAAATTACACCTATTCCTCCGGCATTTGCAACGGCAGAGGCCAGCTTGTGGAGGGAGACTTTTGCTCCCATACCTCCCTGGATTATAGGGTACTTTGGCTCTAAGTTTTTAATCCTCAATCTTGGTAACCTACTCATAAAAGCTCCTTTAAGAGTTTCTCAATTTCTTCCTTATCCTCTGAGGAAACTATTTTAAACCCTTTTCTCCTTAGAAGGGCTGATGTTACACCCATTCCTTCCTTTAAATTGTCCGACTTGTACTCGTAAATTTCCCTTACTCCGCAGGAGGGACTTCTCTCCTTTAGAATACAGGCTATACAGTTTTCACCTAAGAGTTCTGCAGCATAGAGAGTTTCGTAAGCTCCCCTAAGGAAACTTATAGTTACATCCCTGTTGGAACCATCAACAGTTTTTACTCTCGATTTTCCGTCGAGGACTGTAAATCCGTCTCCCTCCGTTATTTTGGCCGGAGGCCTTGGAGTTGGAAGACCTCCTAACTGTTCAGGACATAGAGGGACAACAAGTCCCCTTCTAAAGGCCTTCACTATTGATTCACACCTGTTGTTCTTTCCGTTGTACTTACAGTTAAAACCAACCAAACAGGCACTAACTATTAACTTCCTCATCTCCTACAACAACCTCGTGGATAGGTTCAGCAGAAACTATTTCTGCTACGTTCTTAATTTCACTAAGTTTTATTTCCTCTATTTTTCTCAAGAATTCAGAGTCAAATTTATAACCTTTCTCTAAAATTTCCCAGAAACCTAAGTACCACGACTTCTTCGACCTCGTTTCATGGTCAAGGAGATAAGTTCCCTTAAAGTACTCCTTTGCCCTTTCTATACTGTCAGAATTTATAAAACTTGGAAGCTGCCTAAGAATACTTCTCAGTTTTTTCCTTACAGTTTCCCTCTTATCAGGAGAAGTTCCTATGTAGATGAGAATTCTACCAGTATTTAACCTTGAGGGATAAAGAGAACCTGTAGAGTAGGCAAAACCCTCCTTTTCTCGGAGCTCCTGAAATAGAACAGAACCTATTCCCTCCCCCAAGATTGTGTTCAATAGCTTGTATTTAATGTAGAAATCGCTCTTAACAGAGGGAGCATTCAGAGCAATCAGGATAAACGTCTGAGCTGAACCCTCCCTTCTAACAAATTCCGTCTTACTCTCTGTAATCCTCTTTTCAAACCTTTCTCTTTTGAATTCGTAGGATTCTATTTTCTCAACATCACCCAAGAATTTTTCCATGTTTTGCAAATTTCCACAAAGGGAGAGGACACTTCCCTTTGGGATTAAAAATCCCTTGTACCAATCCTTACACGTTTCTAAATCTAAAGAGGAAACGCTCCCTTCACTTCCGTACGGGAGGTTCTGATAGGGAGTTTGGGAGTATGTTAATTCCATCATCTTCTCATAGGCCAGCGTAAAGGGGCTTTCCTTCTTAGACTTTATTGAAGCTAAAAGGGCCTCCTTCTCAACGGAGAAACTCTCCTCAGTAAATCCAGGATTCAGTAGCGTCTCTAAAAGGAGCTCCCCATAATTTAAAAAGTCCTTAGATGTTGACTGAAACCTAACCAGTGAATAGTCCAAAGAAACGTCAGAAACGAACGGAGCTCCAATTTCTTCCTGAATCCTGTAGAACTCCTCAGGTTTTCTCTTCAAACTCCTCTTAACGGCCGTTTTTAACGTTAAAAGGGTTATTCCCTCCTTGCCCTTTGGGTCAAAGGAATTTCCGATTGGGAAAAAGAGATTACCGGAAACTATTTCAAGCTCCCTTTCAGGTTTTAGGATTACTCTTATTCCATTACTTAGTTGGAAAACTTCCATTAAAAGTCCTCTAAAGCAGGAACTACCGGAAGTTGAGAGTAATCGGCTTTCTTTATCAAAACATTTCTACCGTTAACTTCAACCCTCCCATCAACAAACCACTTTACAGCCTGAGGGTATATCCTGTGCTCCCACCTTAAAATCCTCTCAGAGAGGGAGTCCTCCATATCTTCTGGAAGAACCGGAACGGCAGCCTGAACGACAATCGGCCCAGTATCAACTCCCTTATCAACTATGTGAACTGTTGCTCCCGAAATTTTTACGCCGTAAGTCAAAGCCTGCCAGTGAGGTTTTAGCCCTGGAAACGAAGGTAAGAGGGAGGGGTGGATGTTTAGAATTCTGTTTGGAAAGGCATCTATAAAAACAGGAGTAACTACGAGCATGTAGCCTGCCAAACAGACAAGGTCAACCTTTAGAAATTTTAGTATCTCAACAATCTTCTTATCGTAGTCTTCCCTTGATGGAAACGATTTAGGGTTTAAAAAGACCCAATTTATCCCCAATTCTTCCGCCTTCTCTATTGCTCTTGCCTTTCTGTTGTTCGTAATGAGGACAACTATTTCCCCGGATATTTTTCCCTCTTTGAAGGCCTTTCCTATTTGGTAGAAGTTTGAACCTCTTCCAGAAGCAAGAACGGCAACCCTCATTCTACAACTACCTTTCCCTCTCCCTCTACAATTTTTCCGATTTTAAAAGCTCTCTCCCCTGAGGATTCAAGGATATCTAAAGCCTCTTTCTCAAGTTCAGGAGAAACAACAACTGTGAAACCGATTCCCATGTTAAACGTTTTAAACATCTCCTCCTCAGGAACGTTTCCCCTTTCCTGAATGAACTTAAAGATGGGAGGAACTTTCCACGTGCCCTTCTCGATTACTGCGTTGACACCTTTAGGTAGGACCCTGACAAGGTTTCCCGGAATTCCACCACCGGTTATGTGTGCCATACCCTTAACTTCAACCCTCTCAATCAAATTTAGTATGCTTTTAACGTAAATTTTAGTAGGCTCTAACAGAGCTTCGTAGACTTTTCTACCCAACTCTTCAACATAGTCGTCTATTTTTAGCTCCAAGACTTCGAAGAAGAGTTTCCTAACCAAAGAATAACCGTTACTGTGGATTCCTGATGAAGCGAGGCCTAAAACAACGTCCCCAGGCTCAATTCTCTCTCCCGTTATGTATTTTCTCCTTTCAACAACTCCAACCACAAATCCTGCAAGGTCGTACTCCCCTTCAGGGTAAAAGTCTGGCATTTCGGCAGTCTCCCCACCGATAAGGGAACATCCGGCCAGCTCACACCCTTTAGCAATTCCCTTAATAACATCTGCAGCAACATCAACGGACAGCTTTCCCGTTGCAAAGTAGTCAAGGAAGAATAGAGGTTTAGCACCGACAGTTAAGATGTCGTTAACGCACATTGCTACCAAATCTATTCCAACTGTATCGTGAACGTTTGCCATTTGAGCAACTTTCAGCTTTGTCCCGACACCGTCGGTTCCAGAGACCAAAACAGGTTCCTCGTAACCTTTCGGCATTAGGTAACCGGCTCCAAACCCTCCTATTCCAGCTAAGACGTTTTTATCAAAAGTTCTCTTGGCAAAGGGCTTTATCCTGTCAACTAACCTCTCCCCTGCCTCAATGTCAACTCCTACATCCTTATAGGTTAGAGCTCTCTTCCTTTCCATCTTCCTCTCCGTACTTTATTTCTCCATCAAAGAATATGGGAACCTCAAAAGCAAAATGGCGCTTTGTCCACCCTTTTCCACTTCCAAGTTCCCTCTCGACAAACTCTTCGAATCCCTTAACCCTTGAATCCAAGGCATCGGCATAGGCAAGGGTAACAGCTTCTAATGTCTTGGGCTTTTTGGGGGAACCGTGCTCGTACTCCCCATGGTGTGAAAGTATACAGTGGAGGAGTTTTGTTTTCAGACTTTTTGGAAAATCGGGAATTTCCGCTATCTTAAATGCAACCATTTCACAGCTCATGTAGAGGTGACCCAAGAGAATTCCCTCTGTCGTTCTGTCTATTGAAATCCCTACGCTGTACTCGTGGACCTTCCCAACATCATGGAGAATTGCAGCAGTGATTAGCAAGTCCCTATCTATGCTTTTGTACCTTCTTGACACCGTTTCACATATTTCAACGACTCCCAACGTATGCTCTAAAAGACCTCCTATACAGGCATGGTGAATAGTTTTACCTGCAGGGGTTTTCAAGAACTTCTCCACAAATTTATCATCGTAGAAGAAGCTTTCTAAGAGCCTTTTTAAGTAGGGGTTTTCTACGCTATCTATTATTTCAAGAAGAACGGTAAACTGTTCCTCTATGGGAAATTTTGTTTCACAGATAAACTTTTGTGGGTTGTACTCTCCCGGTGAAGCTACCCTAATTTCAGAGAGTTTCGGCTGCAGCTGCCCGTTAAAGTACTCAATGCTGCCAGAAATGAAAACTACATCGCCCTTTCTAAATATTGAAAGGTCAGCATCTTTAGGAGGCTTCCACCAGAGAGCAGTAAATGTTCCCGTTTTGTCGGATAGAACCAACCGCAGAAAGGGCTCTCCCGTTCTATGCCTTTTTATTTCTACGTGTTCAATCACAAAGTAGCCCGAAAACGGAGCTCCAACAGGAAGCTTGTAGAGGTCTCTTACAAACACGAAAACTCCTTTCTTTTGAATTTTCAGGGAAATTATAAAGGAAGGGGGGAAATCCCCCAAATTAGAAACCAATCCTTGTTATATAGAGGGAAGAGGCGTTTACAACTGGGTTAATCCAGATACCTAAAACTATTAAGAATACAGCCATAACGGCTAAAGGAATCAATATTAAATTCTTGTTGGGAGAGACGTTCCTCGGTTTTTCTATCGTAGGTTCCTCAAGGTACATCTGCTTTGCAATCCATATGTAGTAGGCAACTGAAAAGGCACTGTTGAGGAGACCGATAAGGGCAAGCCAGAGCATTCCTGACTTAACGGCGGCAGTAAAGACGAAAACCTTACTTATAAATCCCGCCATAGGGGGAACACCTGCAAGTGAAAAGAGGAAGATGAGGAAGAGGGCTCCAAAAAGAGGCTCTCTCTTTCCAAGTCCTTTGTAGTCATCCATCGTTTTAGCTCCCCAAATAAAGAGGAAAACGGCGAAGCAGAGGAAAGCTGCAGTTTTCATAAAAACGTAGGCAACAGAGTGGTAGAGAATACCCGTAATGCTCATAGGAACGGACAGGGCTGCAAAGGCAACTAAAGTGTAACCTGCATGAGCTACAGATGAGTAAGCAAGAATCCTTGATACCCTTTTTTGAGCAAGGGCCAAAAGGTTACCTACAGTCATTGTTATAGCAGCTATTATTGCAAGTATGAGGGAGAAATTGTTAGAGATAACAGGAAGAGCTTCATAGATAACCCTCATTAGTCCTATAAATGCTGCACTCTTGGAGATACCTGTTAAAAGTGCAGCAACACCCGGACAGGTTCCGTCATAAACGTCCGGTCCCCAGAAGTGGAATGGGAAAGCTGTAATTTTAAAACCAAACCCTGCAAATATAAAAACAGCAGCAAGGGCAACCAATGGGTCTGAAAAGAGGTTCCTAACGAGACTTGAAAACTCAAAACTGCCCGTTAATCCGTAGAGCAGGGAAATTCCAAAGAGCATAAAGCCGACGGCAAGGGCACCGTTAAAGAAGTATTTAACTCCTGCTTCAAAGGACTTATCGTTGAAAACAAAGAGAACCATCAGGTAGGTTGGCATTGTCATTAGTTCCATAGAAACAATAAGGGAGACAAAGTTGTCAGCACTTACTAAAAGGAGAGCTCCGGCAGTTGAAATCATCAAGGCCGAGATGAGTTCGTTTACGAACTTGTCCTTTTCAGTTATCCAGTAGACAACCAACATTACCATCCATGAGGATACCAGAATCAGGGAGCCGATTAGGATGGAAACTGAATCTGTAGTAAAGAAGTTGTCTAATATTGTTCTTCCCTTATTCGATATAAAAACCAGAAATAGCGAAATCACGTAGCCAACGGAGGAGATGAGAGCTCCTTGAATTCCAGATATCCTGAAAATTCTATTTATGACGGGAAGAAAAGCACCCGTTAGGGCAAGAATCATTGTGGCTGCTAAGTAATTAACGTTCACCGGTTACCCCCTACTGAAAAAGTTGTGAAAACGTATTTATCACTGGATTGTAAAGGTTAAAGACGATAGAAGGAATAACTCCAACAAGTATAAAGGCAGCTATGTAAAGTGCCAAGGGGAGATTCTCTACCATGGGGAGCTCCTTAAGTGAGGGTAGCCCCTTTAAAGTCTCCCTTAAAGGACCAAAAACAGCTCTCTGTAACATCCACATGAAAAAGCCTGCGCTCAAAGCACTTGCCAAAGGAACAATAATCATTACCCAACCGTAGTAGTCAAAGGCTGCAAGCATAACCGCAAGTTCTCCTACAAAACCTGCCGTTCCGGGAAGCCCCACTGCAGCTAAAACTCCAATAACAAACATTGTCATCAATCCTGGAATCTTTCTCATAATTCCACCAAGCTCTGAAATGTACCAGGTGTGGGTTTTATGGTGAACGTATCCTGCAATCATAAAGAGGAGTGATATAACAAGGGCATGGCCAACCATTTCGTAGACTGCTGCCGATATACCGGCAGCGGTAATTGCAGAAAGACCTAACAGAACAAATCCCATATGGTTTATACTTGAGTAAGCAACCATTCTCTTTATGTGGTCTTCGGCAAGGGCTCTAAAACCTGCATAGAATATCGTTAAGACGGCAATAAAGGCCATTAGAGGAGCAAAGAACTTGGTTGTGTTTGGCATTAAAAACACTTCCCACCTTAGAAGTCCATAGGCACCCATTTTCAACAGAAGTCCTGCAAGAAAAACAGAGATTGGAGAGGGAGCTTGAACGTGGGCATCTGGAAGCCAGGTATGGAACGGAACTACGGGCATTTTTACTGCAAAACCTATAAACATTAAAATCCAGACCAGTTTAGCAATTGAAGGGTCTAAGTGGACGTTTAAGAGCTTTCCAAATTCAAATGTATGAGTTGAGAGGAAAAGAACAATTATTCCCAAAAGGAGAAAAACACTTGCCAAATGGGTGTAGATAAAGAACTTCATGGCAGCGTATATTCTGTTTTCGGCACCCCAAATTCCTATGTGGAAGAACATTGGAACCAATGTAAATTCCCAGAAGATAAAGAACCAGAGGAGATTTAGAGAAGCAAAGACTCCGACCATGGGACCCAGGAAGAGAAGTATGAGGAAAAAGTAAGCTCCCGGTTTTTCAGTATGCCAGGAGGAAAGGGTAACAGTTATAGAGAGAAACGCCGTTATACCGATTAAAACGAGAGATATTCCATCAACTGCCAGGTGAAGGTTGAAGTCAAAAGGAGGATATATCCTGTAAAACTCGTTGAAGGCAAAGCCATTCCCAGGATAGTTTATTATCAGATAAGCCGTACAGAGAGACAGAAATACTCCTACTGCAAGAGATAGGTACTTAGGTATCTCCCGGTTAACCTTTTCCCCTATCCAGGCAAGAGGAGCAACAATAACCGGAATAAGTATCATGCTCAGTAAAATCATCTACTCCTCCTTAAACGAATAGAATGAGAATGAAGATTGTTATTACCCCTGCAACAAAGTAAGTAAGGTAGTCTATAATGTCTCCCGTTTGAATTTTTCTACACTTGTCCCAACAGTAAAGGGAGAGCTTTGCCGTACCGTTAACTGCTCCATCAACAACGTTTATGTCAAACCACTCAACTGCCTTTGCAATTGAACCGTAAAATACGTTCCTACACAACCACTTTATTCCATCATCAACAAGCCATCCCTTGTAGAGGAATTCATTTATCGCCCTACCTATTGGATGGGCAAGGAATTTAACGGTCTCAACAGTCCTCTTGTAGTAAATGAGGAAAACTATTCCAAACAGAATAAACATGACTGTTAGAGTAGCCACTAAGAGGTTGAGAATGAATGGCTCGTGAACTTCTCCAAATAGATAGTGGATTATTTTCTCCTTGAAGAATGGAATTAGAATAGTTAGAGAGGCCAAAACGTAGAGAGGAATCAACATTACAGGATAGGCTTCCCTTGCTTTCTTTGAGTATTCGGAAGGTTCCCCTGTAAATACGACAAACCAGAGTCTGAAACCGTAAGCTATACACAGAACGGCAGCAACGAAGGTTAGTCCAAAAATAACGGGATTACCGTACTCGTAGACGGCTCCCAAAATCCAGTCTTTACTGAAGAACCCGTTAAACGGAGGAACCCCTGAGAGGGCTAAGATACCAATTAGGAAAAGAACGGCCGTTTGAGGCATGTACTTCATAAGGCCGCCCAATTTAAAGGCATCCTTCTGGTGATGGGTCATATGGATAACAGCACCTGCAGCTAAAAAGAGAAGGGCCTTAAAAATTGCGTGGTTTAGCAGGTGGAATATACCTGCTGCCGCTGAACCTACCCCAAGAGCCACAAACATTAAAGCAAGGTGCTCCATCGTTGAAAATGCAAGAATCTTCTTTATCTCTGTATGGGCAAGAGCTCCTGTTGCAGCTATGAAGGCAGAGAGAGCTCCAACGAACGCAACAACAATCAGGGCGTGAGAGTAATCAAAGAATGGAAACATTCTTGCAACTAAGTAAACTCCAGCGTTAACCATTGTAGCAGCGTGGATAAGAGCTGAAACCGTTGTGGGACCTTCCATAGCATCCAAGAGCCACGGGAACAGAGGGAACTGGGCAGATTTTCCAACGGCTCCTATAAAAATCAGAATTGAAATGATTAAACCTAACTTAACACTGAAGGCTCCAGCTAATGCAAGAGCATTAAGCTCCTGAAAGTTCATAGTTCCAAGGAGTACCCAGGCTACTAAGATTCCGGCGAGCATAAAGACATCACCAAACCTCGTCATAACGAAGGCTTTTAAGGCAGCCTCAGCTGCACTCTTCTTCCAGTACCAGTAACCGATGAGCAGGTAGGAACATAGACCGACACCTTCCCAGAATATGTAGAGACCTACAAGGTTACTGACAAAGACAAGTCCAACCATAGAGCCAATAAAAAAGAGTTTCTCAAAGTAGTACCTGTGAGGTGACTCGTCCTCCTCCATGTATCCCTTGGAGAAGACAATATCTAAGAAGCCGATTCCAGTAGCTATTAGAGCCATTACTATTGATAAACTATCAACGTAAACCCCAAGTGGAACTTTAAAGGAACCGAAGGTAAACCAGTTAAATTCATGGATGACAGGATGTTCCCCCATACTAACTGCTATGTAACATGTAAGTAGGAAGCCAGTTAAGCCAGTTAGTGCAGCCACCCAGAATGAGTTCCACCTTTCGGTAAATTTTCCAATTAGAAAGGCCAAGATACTTCCAAGGAAAAATATCCCGATAGTTAAGTAGACCACCTTCTCCATTCCTACCACCTCAGGTTCCTAATTTTTGATGGAATAACCTCTCCAAAGCGCTTGTAAAAGACTATAACGATTGCAAGTCCTACAGCTGCCTCTAAAGCAGCAAGACCTATCGTAAAGAAGGTAAAGATTTCCCCATTAACATTCCTCTGGGAGGAGAAAACTGCCAGGTTAAGGTTTGCTGCATTGATTACCATCTCAACGGCAAAGAGCATTCTTATAACGGATTTCCTCGACAAGAGACCGTAAACCCCTACTGCCAAAAGGGAGAATGATAAAAAGAGATAGAGATGAACATCAGCTTCCAAGAGCATTATTTAGCCTCCCTCTTCTTTGTAATAATTGCATTTCCCATATAGAGAAGAGCCGCTACAATGAAACCTAAAACAATTGTGAAGAAAGAGTACTTCTCCACAAAAACAGTTCCTAAATAGGAGGTTTCGTAAACTTTAAAGGGTAAGTTATCTATGGCCGATAAGAAGGAAAATCCTGTTCCAATGATGAGTAGAATCAGGCTCAATAGAATTGCCTTTACTGCTTTTCCAGAGGGTTTCTTGTAACTTTCACCCACCATCATAATTGCAAAGAGAACGAGAATCGTTACTCCTCCTGCATAAATTGCTAACTGAACTCCTCCAAGAACCGGCATGTTAAGTCCAAAGTAGACGAGAGCAACTTCAGATAGGAGAATGATGAAGGATATAGCAGCCCATAGGAGGGAGGTAGCCTCAAGAGCTATTATTGCCGAAATAACTATAACGGCATAGATAATCCAAAAGTAGACGTTTCCCATTACTCCTCTCCTTTCTTCTCTTTTAATTGAGCCTGTTTTTTCCTTAAAGCTTCCTGTTTCTTTTTCTCTATTAACTCTTCCATCTTTTTAGCTTTCTCTATTGCTTCGTCCAAATTTTCTGGTTCAAAGATAAACTTCTGCAGGTTATCCCACGTCGCAGGTTCTATAATCATTTCGTAGTGGTCAGTTAACTTAATCGCTTTTTCTGGTTTTGTTGGGCAGGCATCCTCACACAAACCACAGTACATACACTCGTTTCCTCTAACTTTTGGAACAGCCCTTGGTTTCTTTACTCCTGTGGGAACCATATCTATACACTTAACAGGACATGCCCTTGCACACATTCCACAGCCGATACAGAGCTCTGCATTTATCCTGTGTTTACCCCTGTAGTGGAGCTCCCTCCTAACTCCTCTATCCCACCAGACCTCTGTAGCCTTTGGCGAGAAGAGTGCTTTTGTAACCCTCAAAACCTTCTTTGTTGCTTCTATCGGTATTCTTAAAGCATTTTTCTCTCCCATCTTCCTCTCCTTTTAGGAAATAAACATTTTTACGAAAATAACAAAAGCCAAGTTCAAAAGAGCTAAAGGTGTTAGAGCCTTCCAACAGAATCTTAAAAGTTGGTCCATCTTTATACGGGGAGTTGAGGCTCTAACGACAAAGGTGAAGACGTAGAGGAAAAAGATTTTCAACAAGAACCAAACAACTCCTGGGAGGATTGGTCCTTTAAAACCACCTAAGAATAGAACAACAGCTACGGAATAGAGGGCGAAGAGCTCTATAAGCTTTGAGAGAACCAAAATGGCGTAATTAAACCCTCCAAACTCTGTTAGAAATCCATAAACTATCTCCTGTTCTGCCTCTGGAATGTCAAACGGAGGCCTATCGGTGACTATCAAAGCGGCAGTGATAAAAATCAGGAAAGCCGGAAGAAGTATTAGAAAGCTCAAAAAGGAGCTCTTATGAACAATCTCTAAGTGGTTTAGAGTTCCGAAGAAAACGGCTGCTGCCAGTGCAGAGAGCCAGAGGGGAATCTCACCGGATATCATTTGGTTAACTACCCTAAGTCCCCCAATAAACGAGTACTTACTCTTCGAGGCCCAACCGGCATAGAAGAAAACGGGAGGCATACCTGTAACAAGAGCAAGAACTATCAATAGGTCAAAGCTCGTACTAACTATGTAACTATTTTCAGAAAATGGAATAAAAGCAATTAGAGCTGCAACCATTAAAAAGGCAACAAAAGGTATGAGGGAAAAGAGAAGTTTGTTCGCCCTCCTCTGTATTATGAATTCCTTTTGGAGTAGTTTAAAAACATCGGCCGTTGTTTGAAGAATTCCCCATTTACCTACGTAGTATGGACCAGTTCTTAAGTGAACATCTGCAAGGACTTTCCTCTCCATGTAGAAAATTCCCAAGAAAACTATCAGCAAGAAGAGAAAACCGGGAAAGAAAATTGCCTTAAGCCAAGCTTCCATACTATCCTCCTACCTGTCTATATCACCGTGACACATGTAAAGGGAAGCAAATATAACGGGAACGTCAGCAAGCTTAACGTTCTTCATAAACTCCGGCATGGCCCAGAGATTTGCAAAGGAGGGAGCCCTCATCTTCAACCTGTAAGGCCCTGTTCCTCCATCACTTATTAAGTGGAAACCGAAACAGCCTCTGGCCCACTCAACGTTGACGTAAGCCTCCCCCGGAGGAACCTTAATCGGAAACTTCGTTCTCCACTCACCCTCAGGCATTCCCTCTACTGCCTGTCTTATTATCTTTGCAGATTCCTGAAGTTCTTCCCAGATAACAAGATACCTTGCATAGGCATCTCCCTCCTCTTTCGTAACAACGTTAAAATCCAACTCTCCATAGGCAGCATACGGATAGTCCTTTCTAATATCTGAAGGAACACCTGAAGCCCTGAGAGCAGGTCCTGCGAGTCCCCATTCTACAGCCTTCTCCTTTGGAACAACTCCTACACCCTGAGAGCGGAGTTTCAACGTTGGATTGTCAACAAAAACTTCACCAAACCTCGGGATAAACTCTTTCTCCAAAAAGTCAACGGCTAAAATCATCTTTTCGATGAATGCTCCTGTGGGTTCATATCTAACTCCTCCAGGAACAATAGAAGCCGTTGCTATCCTTTGGCCCGAATAGATTTCAAAGGCATCTAAAAACTTTTCACGGGCAATGAGAGCCCACTGTATAGGGGTTGCAACTCCTAAAACACCGATAAAACTCCCTAAGCCTATTAAATGGCTAACTATCCTTCCCCCTTCACACAGAATAGTCCTAACGTAATCTGCTTTCTTAGGAACTTCCACTTGAGCAATTTTCTCGGCAGCAATGGAGTATCCCGTCATAGTCCCGAAATTATCAATAAAGCAGGCTCTCTCAACGTTTACGATTGCATTTATCCACGTTCTATACTCAACCAGCTTTTCAAGAAGCCTCAAAACGTAACCGATGTCAGGGTCTACCTTTACAACTTCATCACCATCAACCCATACCTTTAACCTCATAGGTCCAGAAGCTGGATGCTGAACCCCCCAGTTGAGCTGTAAAATCTTCTCCTGTAGGAGACCTAAGTCTTCTCCGTTAACCTCTTTTGTCTCCTCAACGACAAATGTATAACCTGCCAAGTTAATACTGTTTCCCATTATTTCTTCTCCTTACTCGGCTTTCTATGCTTCTTGAAATCGTAGGACTTTCTGAGTGGGAACCATCCTTTAGCCCACTCAGGGAGAAGCATAACTTCTAATCGTGGATGTCCTACAAACTCAACTCCAAACATTTCCCATGCTTCCCTCTCGTGAGGCTGTAGAGGAGGAAAAATATCGTAAACACTGGGAATGGAAGGATTCTCAGGAGGAAGTTCTACCCTTACCATAACGAGTTTTTTGTTGAATACATCCTCAACAATGTAGTTAACTTGGAATCCCTTCCCTTTAGGAGTGTAGTCAACAACCGAAACTGTATGAGCGTAAGAAAACCCATTTTCCTTTAAAAACCTCATTAAATCCCTTATACGCTCCCTCGTAGCATGAATAAGAATCATATTTATGTCGTAAGTTTCACTCTCAAAACCAAATTTACTTTTAACTCTTTCTTTTACCTCTTCCAACATACTATTCCCCTTTAGTACTGAATTTCCTCCATCCTGTTTGGAAACTTCCTTGCTACATTTTCCCTATCCCTTTTGATTATCTCCTTCAATCTCAAAAGTCCCTCAAGGGTTGCTTCCGGA
Source organism: Balnearium lithotrophicum (assembly GCF_900182585.1). NCBI lineage: Bacteria > Pseudomonadati > Aquificota > Aquificia > Desulfurobacteriales > Desulfurobacteriaceae > Balnearium > Balnearium lithotrophicum. The sequence continues at coordinate 49,245 of NZ_FXTM01000011.1, forward strand.
TTGGGGGGACATCCCGCTACAAAAACATCAAAGGGTATGTACTGGGAAACATCAACTGCTACAAAGTCAGAATCCCAGTATGGCCCTCCGCCTGCTGCACATGCTCCCATTCCAAAAACGTACCTCGGTTCTGGCATCTGCTGGTAAACTCTCAGGAGAACTGGAAGAACCTTTCTGGAAACCAAACCTGTAACAATTATGAAGTCTGCCTGTCTTGGACTTGGGGTCATCATAAATCCGTACCTTTCCCAGTCAAACCTTGGCCCCATAAGGGCAAGAACTTCCAAAGAGCAGCAGCCACTACAAAAGTGAACTCCCCAGGGAGAATTTGACCTGCTCCAATCAAAAAACTTTAAAATCATTTTCTATTTCCTCCGACCATTATGTAGGTAAGCGGAATCATAAGGAGAAGAGAGAAGAGAATAAATATCCAGCCAAACTTAGGGTCTCCCTTTCCAATGGAATAGAGGACGAAGAAGACACCGGCTATATCCATGGCTATAAAGATGATTGCATAGAAGTAGTATTGAAAGTTAACACTTGAAATGATAGGTTCTGGAGCCGGTAAGCCACACTCGTAGGTATCCTCCTTTACAGGATGGGGATTCTTAGGAGCTATAGAAACGGACAGAAGCCACAGAGAAAGACCTGCCAATGTCATAACTATTATGAACACGATAAAGCTGTAGAGCATTCTTCCTCTCCTTCACAGTGTGATATTGGAATTTTACTAAAATGTAAACAATTTGTAAACAATCTGCAAAAACAAAAGATTAAGTATTTTGAATGATAGAAAGTTTATAACAAAAGAGGTATTGTTTTTCAACAGGTGGGATTTAACCGAACCTTCCTGTGATGTAATCCTCTGTCAATTTCTCCTTGGGTTTAATGAACATCTCCTCAGTCCTATTAAACTCTATAAGCTCTCCCAAGTACATAAAGGCGGTGTAGTCTGAAACCCTTGCGGCCTGCTGCATGTTGTGTGTAACTATTAGAACTGTAAGTTTATCCTTAAAGCTAACAACCAACTCCTCTATTTTTGCCGTTGAAATAGGGTCAAGTGCAGATGTTGGCTCATCAAAAAGTAAAACCTCGGGCTCAACTGCTATAGCTCTCGCAATGCACAGCCTCTGCTGCTGACCTCCTGAAAGGGCACTTGCCGGCTTGTTGAGTTTATCCTTTACCTCATCCCATAGAGCTGCATCCTTTAACGCCTTTTCAACTCTATCCTCAAGCTCCTTCCTGTTCTTTATTCCCTGAAGCCTCAATCCGTAGGCCACATTGTCAAAAATCGACATGGGAAAAGCTGTGGGCTTTTGAAAGACCATTCCAACCCTAATTCTCAGTTTTATAAGGTCGTAGTCCGGTTCAAGTATGTTTTCTCCGTCCAAGAGAATTTTTCCTTCGTACCTGTTCCCGGGATAGAGGTCGTGCATTCTGTTAAAGCACCTTAAAAGTGTTGTCTTTCCACATCCTGAGGGACCAATAAGTGCAGTAACTCTCTTTTCAGGAATTTTGAACGAAATATTTTTTAGAATGTGGTTATTCCCGTAGTAGAAGTTGAGGTTTTGAACTTCAAGTTTTATACTCTCTGTAGGTTCTATAACAAAGGCCATTAATCCCTCCTATCTTTTGAACTTGTAATGGGCGATAATCCTTCCAAGAATATTTGCTCCAAGTACACCAAAGGTAAGAATAATTGCAGCTGCCCAAGCTAAGTTCTGCCAGTACTCGTAAGGACTCATTGCATAGTCGTACATCGTGACAGTCAAAGAAGCCATAGGCTGAAACATATTTAAAGTAAAGAAGTTATTGTTGAATGAGGTAAAGAGTAATGGAGCTGTTTCACCTCCAATTCTTGCAACTGATAGAATCACACCTGTGAGAATACCTGTTATTGCAGCCCTGTAAACAACATCTTTAATAACCTTGTACTTTGTAGCTCCAAGGGCATATGCAGCCTCACGGAGCTCCGGCGGAACCATTCTCAGCATGTCATCTGTAGTCCTAAGAATTATGGGAACCATCATTATTGCAAGTGATAGAGCTCCGGCAAACCCTGAAAAGTGGCCGATAGGCTTTACGGCAATCGCATATATAAATGTACCAACAACGATGGAAGGCACGCTCATTAAGACGTCGGATAAATCCCTGACAAAGTTTGCCAATCTACTGTTCTTTCCGTACTCAGAAAGGTAAGTACCTGCAAGAATTCCAAATGGGATTCCTATTACTGAAGCAGTCAGAACAATTAGAGTTTGTCCTACTATTGCGTGTTTAAGTCCACCTGTATTATCCCCAGGAGCAGGAGGGTCTCCTATAAAAACCTGTAAGGAGAGGGTTGAGAATCCCTTGTAAAGAAGGGTTCCCAATATCCAGAAGAGCCACATTATTCCAAATAGGGCAGCAAGGGTTGAGAGAACTAAAATAAAACCATTAACAATCTTCCTTCTCCTAACTGCGTCCACTTCCTACCTCTCAACCTTCTTTAGAAAAACAAACTTACCAATAAAGATAACGAGAAAACTCATCACAAAGAGAATGAGTGCCAAGTAGAATAGGCTCGATAGGTAAAGGTCGGTATCTGCCTCTGTAAACTCGTTGGCAAGTGTAACAGTTATCGATGTAGCAGGTTCCAGAAGGGACTTGGGAATAACCGGTTGGTTTCCCATGACAAAAGTAACAGCCATAGTTTCACCTAAGGCCCTTCCAAGGGAGAGAATAACCCCTCCAATAACTCCAAGTTTGGCGTAAGGTATAACAACATCCTTCATAACGTCCCACTTTGTAGCCCCTAAGGCATAGGCAGACTCCTTTAGAATGTCTGGAACCATTTTGAAGGAATCCCTCGATATGGCAGCTGTAAAGGGGAGAATCATTATTGAGAGGACTATCGACGCCGTTAAAAGTCCTATTCCGGGGGTGTAACCGGAAAACCAGCTTCCGATAACGGGGATTTTCCCTAAAGTTGCATGGATAATCGGCTGTAGTTTATCTCTCATAAACGGAGCAAAGAAGAAAAGTCCCCACATTCCATAAATGATACTTGGAATTGCAGCAAGAAGCTCTATTGCAACACCAACGGGAGTCCTCAGATAGTGAGGAGCTATTTCAGTTAGGAAAATTGCTATCCCAATGGCAACGGGGACAGCAATAATGATTGATATCACTGTACTTACAACACTTCCAAATATTGCAGGAGCTCCCCCAAATTTGTTCATTGGAGGATTCCAGACTGTTGATTTGATAAATTTCCAAACTCCAAAGGTTTCTATGGAGAGCCTTGATTCACTGTAAAGAACTATAAAGAGAGCAAAAAGAATTAGAACAACAAGGATAACTGAAACGAAGGCTACATTTCCGAAGAGCCAATCCGCTAAACGGTCCCTTCTATACTCCATTTCATTTCTCCTCTTAGTGTGAAGCCAATTTTAACAATAGAGTTAATACTATTCCAAATAGGTTAGGAATTTGTTAACGGGGAAAGTGTAGAATAACTTTTCCTATTGCAAAACGTTAAAGGAGTTCAAGGATGGTAAAGCCGGGAGATTTCGTCCACCTACACCTTCACTCTCAGTACTCAATCTTAGACGGAGCAATAAAAATCAAGGATTTAGCAGAGAAGGCTAAAGAGTACAGAATGCCTGCAGTTGCAGTAACAGACCACGGAAACATGTTTGCCTCCTACGAGCTCTACAAAACCTGTAAGGAAGCAGGAATAAAACCGATAATCGGTCAGGAGTTTTACGTTGCAAAGGGCTCAAGGTTTGATAGGGGAAAGGACAGTGAAAAGGGAACCTACCACCTCATCCTCCTCGCAAAGAACGATACAGGTTTGAAAAACTTAATGAAGTTAAGCTCAATCGCCTTTATAGAGGGATTCTACTACAAGCCGAGAATCGACAAGGAAGTATTGGAAAAGTACAGTGAAGGTCTCATTGCCCTCTCTGCCTGTATTCAGGGGGAAGTTCCAGCCCTATACCTTATGGGAAAGGAGAAGGAGGCAGTTGAGGCTGCAAAGTGGTACAGGGAGCTTTTTGGAGATGACTTCTACCTTGAAATCCAGTACCACGGAATTCCTGAACAGAAGAAGGCAAACGAGTTCTTGATAGAGCTTTCTAAAAAGCTTGACGTTGAGTTAGTTGCAACGAACGATGCCCACTACCTCAACAAGGAGGACTGGGAGGCCCACGACGTTCTCCTCTGCCTTCAGACAGGTAAAAAGCTTGCAGACGAAAAGAGGATGAGGTTCCCAAGTAAGGAGTTTTACTTCAAGAATGGTCAAGAGATGTTTCAAACCTTTAAGGACATTCCTCAAGCAATATTTAACACGTTAAAAATTGCAGAAAAGATAGATGAAAAACTTGAAACCTTTGAAAACAGAAAGTATCTCCTTCCAAAGTACTCAGTTCCTGAAGGTTACACCTACGAAAGCTACTTGAGAAAGCTTGCAGAGAAGGGACTTGAAAGGAGACTGAAGGAACAGGGAATAAAGGATGGAGAAACGGTAAAGAAGTACTACGACAGGTTAAACCACGAGCTTGAAATTATAAACAACATGGGATTTCCGGGATACTTCCTAATCGTCTGGGACTTTATAAACTGGGCAAAGAGGAACGGAATTCCGGTAGGACCCGGCAGAGGTTCAGCAGCAGGTTCACTTGTTGCCTACGCAATAGGAATAACCGACATTGACCCTTTAAGGTTTAACCTCCTCTTTGAGAGGTTCTTAAACCCTGAAAGGGTAACAATGCCGGATATTGACGTTGATATATGTCAGGAGGGAAGGGACAGGGTTATCCAGTACGTCCGTGAAAAGTACGGAGAGGATAAGGTCTGTCAGATTATTACCTTTGGAACGATGAAAACAAAAATGGTGGTGAGGGACGTTGGAAGGGTCTTGGGAATTCCTCCTAAGGAGGTAGATAAGTTAGCCAAGCTCATTCCAAACGATGCAAAGTCGGTTGAGGATGCAGTTGAGAGAGCTCCAGAGATAAAGGAGCTAATTGAAAAGGACAAAACTGTTGAAAGATTAATAAAAATTGCAAAGAGATTACAGGGACTTGCAAGGCAAACCGGAGTCCATGCCGCAGGAGTTGTTATAGCTCCAGAGACGCTTACAAACTACATACCCCTTGCAAAGAGCAAGGATGGAGACATTACAACTCAGTACGACATGGGTCAGGTTGAGTCATTAGGTCTTTTAAAGATGGACTTTTTAGGACTTAAAACACTAACAATTATTGACAGAACAATAAAGCTCATAAAGGAAAGGCACGGAGTAGAGATAGTTCCAACGGAGCTCCCCTTGGATGATGAAAAGACCTACAAGCTCTTACAGGAAGGAAACACTATCGGCGTATTTCAGCTTGAATCAAACGGAATGAGAAACCTAATGAAGAGGTTAAAGCCAAGTATCTTTGAGGACATCATTGCCCTTGTGGCCCTGTACCGTCCCGGTCCCTTAAACTCAGGGATGGCAGAGAGCTACATCAAGAGAAAGCACGGTCTTGAGGAGGTTGACTACATATTCCCAGAGCTTGAGCCAATTTTAAAGGAAACCTATGGACTCTTCATCTATCAGGAACAGATAATGCAGATTGCCAACGTCCTTGCAGGCTATTCCTTGGGAGAAGCCGACCTTCTAAGGCGTGCAATGGGTAAAAAGAAAAAAGAAATCATGGACGAGCAGAGGGGAATATTTGTATCCCGTGCCGTTGAGAGGGGATACCCGAAAGAAAAGATAGAAAAGCTCTTTGATGATATAGCAAAGTTTGCAGAGTACGGTTTTAACAAGTCCCACTCTGCAGCCTACGCCTTCCTTGCCTACGTAACGGCCTACTTGAAAGCTCACTATCCCAAAGAGTTAATGGCCACAATGATGTCCATCGACTTTGATAAAACCGACGAAATAGTAAAGCTTATAAAGGACTGCAGGGAAAACGGCATTCAGATTCTCCCTCCCGATGTTAATAGAAGTTCAGCCTACTTCACCATAGAGGAGGGGGGAATAAGGTTTGGTCTTGCAGGAATTAAAGGCGTTGGAGAGAAAGCAGCCCTTCACATTGAGGAGGTAAGGAAGGAGAAAGGTTCCTTTAAGGACATATACGACTTCTGCCAGAGGGTGGACTTAAGAGTCGTTAATAGAAAGGTGATTGAATCCCTCGTAAAGGCAGGTGCCTTTGACTCAACGGGAATTTCAAGGGCAGCAAACTATGAGGTTTTAGACAAGGCAATGGGAGTTGCACAGAGCATTCAAAAAACAAAAAATAGGGGACTGATGAGTCTATTTGGGGATGACAATTCAGTAATTGACAAGGAATTTCCAAACGTTTCAGAGTGGATGGACAAAATCAAGTGGGAGTACGAAAGGCAGGCAATAGGTTTCTACCTCTCAGGACATCCCCTTGAGGAGTACGGGGATATCGTAAGTTTTCGTTTTAACTCAACGAGTGAAAGGGAAAGTTGGAAGGACGGAGAGGAGGTCTCTTTAGTTGGGGCTGTAACTGAAGTAAAAACAAAGAGAACTCAGAGGGGAGACCTCTGGGCTACTGTTGAGATTACAGACTTGGATGGAACTGTCCAGGTTCTCGTTTTCCCCAACCTATATAGAGAAGTATCTGGAATTCTCACAGAGGGAAACTTGGTAGCAATAAAAGGGCAGGTCAGGGAAGAGGATGAGACAAAGAGCGTTATAGCAAAGGAGGTTAACCACCTATCTAATGTAATCTCCGAATCTACGAGGGAAGTTGTTCTAAGGATGGACAGTTCTCAGCTAACGGAAGACGTGCTCTTGGATATTAAAGGCTTCTTAGAGGAAAATTCTTCCCCTAACGGTAAACCTGTTGTTGTTGAAATTGAATTTCCGGACTGTTTTGCAAAATTGCAAATAGACCCGGACTTGAGATTACCCCTTGAGGGAGAACTTTTAAAACAGCTTCAAGGTCTCTTGCCAAACGGTCAAATAAGAGTAAACTGAGGTTGAAAAAATGGCTGGAGTGTATGAATTTGAAAAACAGGTAGACAGGCTGAGAAGGAAATTGGAGGAATTAAAGAGCTTGGGAAAACACGACCCTGCAGTAATTGAGGAAATAGAAAAAAAGTTTGAGAGAAAAATAGAGGAGTTCTACAGAGGACTTTCTGCCTGGGATAGGGTTCAGCTTGCCCGCCACCCCAACAGACCCCATTCGATAGACTTTATAAAAGCTGTATTTTCAGATTTTGTTGAGTTCCACGGGGACAGACACTGTGGAGATGGAAAGGCAATAATAGCAGGGTTTGGTACGTTTGAAGGGGAGAGCGTCTGTGTGATAGCCCAGGAGAAAGGGAGGGAAACAAGAGAAAAGATAGAGAGAAACTTTGGTATGCCCCTTCCTGAGGACTACAGAAAAGCCCTAAGAGTTATGAAGCTTGCTGAAAAGTTTAAGAAACCAATAATAACGTTAGTTGATACTCCTGGGGCTTTCCCGGGAATAGAGGCCGAGGAGCACGGTCAATCTGAAGCAATAGCAAGAAACCTACTTGAGATGTCAAAGTTGAAAGTTCCTGTTGTTAGTGTGGTTATTGGAGAGGGTGGAAGTGGAGGAGCCCTTGCCATCAGTGTAGCCAACAGGATTTTAATGTTTGAAAATTCCGTTTACTCCGTTATTTCACCTGAGGGCTGTGCTGCGATTTTGTGGCAGTCTCAGGAAAAGGTAGAGGAGGCTGCAGAGGCTTTAAAGTTAACGGCTGAGGAGCTCCTTAAACTTGGAATTATCGACGATGTAATTCCAGAACCCCTTGAGGGAGCTCACAGGAACTGGGAAGAAACGTTTGAAAACTTTAGGACGTATGTGGGAAAACACTTAAAGGAACTAAAACAATTGCCCCCTAAAGAACTTGTAGAGCAAAGGTACAAGAAGTTTCGCAGTATTGGAGAGTTTATAGGGTAGGAGTTTCCTACCCCATAACCCTTTTTAGTAAAAGAGCAACTATTTCTTCAGGGTTTCTCTTTTCTACAAGTTCCTTTGAAAGCCTTTTTATACTCTCTGGAACATTTTCTAAGGATTCAGAGAGGAGCTTTTCCTTAATTTCCTTTGTATCGTTAACCTTGAATCTCTCCGGCTTTACCCCTTTTAAACCCTTAATTCTGTACATTCTCCTCTTTTCAGGCTCGGCAACAAGGCTAATCGCAGTACCTTCCCTTCCTGCCCTTCCCGTTCTTCCTATTCTGTGAACGTAACTTTCAGGATTTTCAGGAAGTTCGTAGTTAATGACCAAACCTACGTTCTTTATGTCTATTCCCCTTGCTGCAACGTCCGTAGCGACCAAAACCCTTACTTTTCCTTCCCTAAATGCCCTCATAACATTTTCTCTCTGCCTCTGGGAAAGGTCGCCGTGAATAGCCCTGGCGTTTATGCCCCTTCTCTGGAGCTCCCTCTCAACATCTGCAGCATCTCTCTTGGTCTTTACGAAGACTATTGTCGAAGTGCCCTCGTTCTCCCTTAGGATCCTCTCGAGGGCTTTAAGCTTGTCCTCACTCTTTACAAACAGAATTCTCTGCTTAACCTTAGGTGTTATTAGTTCCTTGTTCGCCTTTATAAACTTGTAACCCGGCTTTAGGTAGTTATCTATAAGCTTTCTAATCTCGTAGGGCATAGTTGCAGAAAAGAGCATTGTCTGTTTTTCCGAGGGTGTTTTTGAGAGAATCTCCTCAATGTCCTCAATAAATCCCATATCTAACATCTGGTCTGCCTCATCTAAAACGGCATACCTAACCCTATCAAGTTTAAGGATTCCCCTGTTTATTAAATCCTTAATCCTACCAGGGGTTCCAACTACTATCTGATTTCTTCCCCTTCTCAGTATACTTGCCTGTCTATCTATTGAAACACCACCATAGATTGGATAGGCGGAGACACCCTTGTTCTTTCCAATGAGTGAAATTTCATGGGCTACCTGAATTGCAAGTTCCCTTGTAGGAGTAAGGATAATGGCTTTAACTCCCCTCTCCCTTGGACTTATTCCCTCCACAATGGGAATTCCAAAGGCCGCCGTTTTACCAGTTCCTGTTTGAGCCTGCCCCACAATATCGTGTCCTTCCATTGCTATAGGTATAGCGTCCTTCTGAATGGGAGTTGGATTTTCAAATCCCATTTCCTCTAAGGATTTTTGTACCCTTTCGTCTAAATCTTTGAAACTAAACTCCATTTTCTCTCCTTTAAATAAAAATTGCCACGGAAACCGCCGCCGTTTCAGACGGAAACCGTGGCAACTATTTTAATCAATTTAATTTTAGTTAAAGTCTTTCTACATCAACAGCCTTAAGGCCTTTGTCGCTCTCAGTAACGTTGAAGGATACCCTTTCTCCTTCCTCTAACGTTCTGAATCCGCTACCGCTAATTCCTGTGTAGTGGACAAAAACATCCTGTCCATTGTCGGCTGTAATAAAGCCGTAACCTTTCTTTGAGTCAAACCACTTTACTGTTCCTGTGAGCTTCTCCATGTTCCTTACCTCTCTTTAAAGTTTCTAAAATTTAAAAAGCCCCAGAAGGCAGAAACGGCATGCCTTCTGGGGCTAATCTGTTTCCGTCTGTGCTGCCTTCCGTAAATCTTAAATTGAATCTTATATCGTTAATTTTAAAAAGTCAACCCTAAACTTCAAGTTCTTCTATAAAGTTATAGGAGCTCTGGGGAATAATAAGAGTTCTTTTCTTAGCCCCTTCCTCCTTCAATCTTTTATACTCAGAAATATCCTCTTTAAAGGCAAAGTATCCAGAGGCCTTTACATGGGCGTCGTTTATAAACTCTATCTCCTCTGCAAACATAAATGTTCCTTCAGCACACGTTGGAGAAAACACAATTAAATACAGTTTCATTTCCAATCCCCAAGTTCTCAAATTTTGATGAAAATTATACAAAACCTTGAATTGTAAAAAAGCTTTGATATTTATGCAAGATATGGTTAACTAAAGATTAATTTTTCGGGAATAATAAAAAAGTCGCAGTGTAGATGTTAATTATTTTTAAAATTGGCTCCCCGGGCCGGCCTCGAACCAGCGACCTGGTGGTTAACAGCCACCCGCTCTACCCGCTGAGCTACCGGGGAGCTTTGCTATTGCATAATATAGGATTTTGTAACTAAGATGTCAACCCTTTGTTCTCGTTCAATACATGGTGGACACCCTGGAGTTTTTTAATATATTCCTCAAACTTCTCTACTGGAGTCTTATAACCAAGACCTTGATGAGGC